>DASPXY010001438.1:0-7054 GCA_035637055.1 Gemmataceae bacterium
CTGGACCTATACCTTGTGCCGCAAGGGCAGGGCATCGGCGCAGCCGTCTGGAAATCCGACAGCACGCTCTACAACGTCGAGCACATGTTCTTCAAAATTCTGCAAACCCAGCGGTACGACCTCATCGTCCGGCAAACGAGCCCGAACCCTGCTGGTATTACCGAGACACCGTTTGCCCTGGCCTGGTGGGCACAACCCACCAGGGCAGGCGCCGGCATGGTCCAGGGCACCACGTTTGTTGACGCCAACAAGGACGATACCTGGGGAACAACAGAGAATGGTTACCAAGGCGCTTTTGTCGATCTCTACACTGCAGACGGTGTCTGGGTAGCCGCCACGACGACGGACAGCAACGGCCAGTACCAGTTCGCGAACCTCGACGCTGGCGACTATTATGTTGTGTTCACCGACCCGGAAGGGTACACCTTCGCGAACGAGCACATTGGTAGTGACGATGCGATTGACAGCGACGTCGATGCCTACGGCCAATCCGACACCTTCACCATCACCGACGATGAGACCGTGACGCTGGATGCCGGCCTCGCTCCTCTGCCTACGGGGTCCATCAGCGGCAAGGTTTGGAATGATACCGACGGCGACGGCATCCAGGACAGCGGCGAGGCGGCCCGGGACGGTGTGACCGTCAGCCTCTACGACAGTTCGGATAACCTCCTCGATTCCACCGCGACGGATGCGGACGGCGCGTACGAGTTCAACTGGCTGCCGGCCGGTGATTACTACGTCACCTTTGCGGCCCCGGTGAACTACGGCTTCACCACCCAGGACGCCGGCAGCGACGACATGCTGGACAGCGACGCCGATTCGTCGGGGGTCACCGCCACGTTCACCCTGGGGACCGATGAAGAGAAAGCCTACGTGGACGCTGGCTTGGTGCTGACGGCCAGTTCGGTGCAAGGCTACATCTGGAACGATACCGACAGCGACGGCATCCAGGACAACGACGAATACCCGGTGCCGTATGCCGAAGTGAGCTTGTACGACTCGTCCGCGAACCTGGTGGCGACGACCACCGCCGATGACAGCGGGCATTATGAGTTCGACCTGCTGTCGGCGGGCGACTACTACGTGACCTTCACGCTGCCCTATGGCTTCTCGGACTTCAGCCCGCAGGACCAGGGTTCGGACGACACCTTGGACAGCGACGCTGACTCCTCCGGCCAAACCGCCACGTTCACCCTTGGTAGTACCCAGATCCTGGATCACGTTGACGCCGGCTTGGTCCCGGTGCAGTACGCGACCCTCAGTGGTTCCGCGTGGAAGGATCTGAACGCCAACGGCATCCAGGACAGCGGCGAGCCGGGCGCCGCCAACGTATTCGTGGATCTGTACGACTCCAGCGATAATTGGATCGATTCGACCCTCAGCGACGCCGACGGGCATTATCAATTCCTGGGAGTGGTCCCGGGCGATTACTACGTCCAGTTCAACCTCCCGGACCATTACGTGTTCACGTCGCAAGACGCCGGCAGCGATGATACGGTGGACAGCGACGCCGATTCCTCCGGCCTCACCGCGACGTTCACCCTGTCCGTGGCGGAGGAGTTGACGCACCTCGATGCCGGGCTGCAGCCCATCAACCAGGCCCCCGCCGGCGCGAACAACACGGTCAAAACGCCGCAGGACACCCCCTACGTCTTCACGGAGACCGATTTCGGCTTCACCGATCCCAACGACGACCCAGCCAATCTTTTCTACCGTGTGCAGATCGTCACGCTGCCGGGTGCCGGCACGCTCACGGACAACGGCACGGCGCTCAGCGCCGGCGACTTCGTCACCGTCAGCGACATCAAGAACGGCAAACTGGTGTTCACGCCCGCGACAGGCGCCTACGGCGCGGCCTACGCCAGCTTCACCTTCGCGGTGCAAGATGACGGTGGCACGGCCAACGGCGGCGTCGATACCGATCCCACAGCCAGGACCATGACCATCGACGTGGTGCAGACCGAGCCGCAACTCTTCGATGGGGAGGCCGTCACGCCCGGCCCGGACGTGGCGCCGCTGACGATGACACAGTTGCAACCGCTGCTGGACGAGGCCATCCGCCGCTGGGTCGCCGCGACCGGCGATGCCCAGGTCGGCGTGCGGCTGCAGCAGGCGCAGGTCCACATCACAGCCCTGAGCGACGCGGTCCTTGGCCTCGAAGGCGATAACAACATCTGGATCGACCTCGACGCCGCCGGCCACGGCTGGTTCCTCGATCCTACCCCCGGCGACGACTCCGAGTTCGCCAACGCCGTTGACGGCTCGGAGTGGCACGCCGGCTCTGACAGTGCCGCCGCCGGGCGCGTCGATCTGCTGACCGTCTTGGAGCACGAGTTGGGGCACGTCCTTGGCCTGAGCGACGACTCCGGCACCGACCTGATGGTGACCACGCTCGGCCTGGGCGTGCGGCGGTTGCCAGCGGCGCCGTAGGCCGTGGCTCCGCTCAGTAGTTGTCTGGACTGGGAGCCCGAAGCGCCAGCGAGGACGGTCCTCGCTGGCGCTTCGGGCTCCCCAAGCAGACAGAGCAACACGTCAGTCCGCTGCCCATCCCGCGGGCGGTGCGCACCCCGAACGTCCACGTCAGCCGGAGGGGTGGTGCCAACGTGATATGAGTCGTCATGAAAGGGCGTACACCCTAACCTATGAAAATGGGTTCACTGCTTGTCGGACGATCAGCTGTTCGTGAACCCTTTTTCGTAGGAGATCCGTTTCTCCCTTCCCCCATGATCCCATAGCGCACAGCCGTTCACAAGCCCAAAGCGAGCGCCGGCAAGGAGCAGTCCCTCGCTGGCGCTGCGAACTGATGTGGCTCTTTCGCGGCGCACTCGTATGGATAACTAGCGCATCGCCCCGACACTCCTGGAGCCGACTGCCATGCAAGCCGCGCGTTCGCTTCCCCTCGCCGCAGTGCTGTTTCTCGGTGCCGCCATGGTCCACGCCGATTTTCCGCCGGCCGCCAAACTTCCTGGGCAACCGGAGGTGCCCGATCCGCTCATGAGCTTCGACGGCAAGCGGATCACCACGAAGGAGGACTGGACGACGAAACGCCGGCCCGAACTGAAGGAACTCTTCCAGCACTACATGTACGGCTACTTCCCGCCTCCGCCGGACAACCTCGCGTTCAAGGTGGAGCGCACCGACCCCAAGGCTCTCGGCGGCAAGGCGACCCTCAAAGAGATTACCATCTCCTTTGGCCCTCCGGGAACGCCGAAAATCCATTTGCTCCTCGTGGTGCCGAACAAGCGTCAGGGGCGCGCTCCGGTCTTCGTCGGCATGAACTTCCGCGGCAACCACTGCGTCCTGAACGATCCCGCCATTCGTCTGCCCGAGGCGTGGATGCGAGGCAACGACCCGACGGTCAAGAACAACAAAGCCACCGACGCCGGCCGCGGCACCGAGGTGGACGTCTGGGCCATCGAGCAGACCATCGACCGCGGTTATGCGGTGGCGACGTTCTACTGCGGCGACGTCGATCCAGACCGCGCTGATGTGCGCCAGGGGATTCAGCCGCACTTGAGCAAGCCGGGAACGAAGCCTGGGCCGCACGATTGGGGCACCATCGCCGCCTGGGCTTGGGGCATCCAGCGCGTCGTCGATTACCTGGTGCAGGACGCCGATATCGACGCCAGCCGCATCATCGTCGTGGGCCATTCGCGCCTGGGCAAGACCGCCCTGTTGGCCGGCGCCTTCGATGAGCGTATCGCGCTGGCGATTCCACATCAGGCCGGGTGCGGCGGCACCGCACCGAACCGCAGCCGCAATCCCAAGGCCGAGACGGTCAAACGCATCAACACGAGCTTCCCGCACTGGTTCAACGGCGCTTTCAAGGAGTTTAATGATCAGGTGGATCGCTTACCGTTCGACCAACATTGTTTGATTGCGCTGATGGTGCCACGACCGGTCTTGCTAAGTAACGCCGTCGAGGACCAGTGGGCCAACCCCGACGGCCAGTTTGACATGCTCAAGGCAGCCGAGCCAGTCTATCGCCTGCTTGGGGCTGGAGGATTGGAGACGAAAACGATGCCGGAAGTCGGCAAACTGAGCGGCGGGACGCTCGGGTACTACATCCGTGCGGGGAAGCATTCGATGACACGCGAGGACTGGCGCATCTTCGTGGATTTCGCGGAGCGCCATTTGAAGCGGAGTGGGGCATCGAAGTGAGATGAACGCGATCCAGCCCACGGGCTGCGACCCGTGGGCTTCTGGGTCCACCATCGCTTTGTAACATTCTGTAACAGTGTCCACCCCTGCCAATCTTCCTCCCACCATCCGTCGTCTAAACGGACGAGGAAGTATCGCGTCTTTAGCAGAAAGGGGTTTCCCATGCGACGCTTTTTGCCCGTTTTGGCCCTGCTCCTCGTGGCAGCGCCCGCCCAGGCCCGCGGCCTGCTGATCCCGAAGGAGAAGGCCGTGCCGCCCCTGGCGATGCTCAACCATCAGGTGAGCATCACCATCGATGATCAAGTGGCGGTCACCAAGGTCGAGCAGACCTTCCGCAATCACACCGACCGCCAACTCGAAGCCACCTACATTTTCCCCATCCCCAAGGGCGCCAGCGTCCGTAAGTTCACCATGTACGTTGACGGCAAGGAGATCGCCGGGGAGATGGTCGAGGCCGCCAAGGCCCGCCAGATCTACACGTCGATCGTGCAGCGCACACTCGACCCTGGCCTGCTGGAGTACATCGGCAACAACCTGCTCCGCATGAAGGTGTTCCCGGTGCCGCCCCGCGGTGACCAGAAAATCACTATCTCCTACACCTCCGTCGCGACCAGCGAAAACGGACTGGTAGAGTATGTCTATCCGCTGAAGACCGACGGCAAGGCGGCGCAGACGCTGGAGAAGTTCGCGATCAACGTCAACCTGAAATCGCAGCATCCGCTCACCAACATCTACAGCCCCAGCCACTCCATCACGATGACGCGGCCCAGCGATCGTCAGGCCCTGATCAGCTTCGAGAAGGACGCCGCGCTGCTCGACCGCGACTTTGTGCTCTACTACACGGCAGGCGGCAAGGACGTCGGCGTGACCGCCCTGACCCATCGTCCGATGAGCGGCAGCGATGGGCACTTCATGTTGCTCATCTCCCCGCGTGCAGAGTTGTCGAAGTCGCAGCAGGTGCCGCGCGACATGATTTTTGTGCTCGACACGTCGGGCAGCATGCGCGGCAAGCGCATGACCCAGGCCCGCAACGCCCTCAACTATTGCCTCAAGAACCTCGCCGAGACCGATCGTTTCGCCCTCATCAACTTTGCCACCACCGTCAACAAGTACAGCGAGAAACTGCTCCCCGCCACGCAGGAGCAGCTGACCCAGGCCCGCAAGTGGGTGGACGGTCTGGAGGCGACAGGCGGCACGGCCATCGACGACGCCCTCAAGACTGCGCTGGCCATGCGCAGCGATGACAATACGCGGACATTTACGGTCGTCTTCTTCACCGATGGGCAGCCGACCATCGGCGAGACTAACGTTGATAAGATCCAGAAAAACGTGCTGGCGAAGAACACGGCCAACACCCGTATCTTCACCTTCGGCGTCGGCGACGACGTCAACGCCACCTTCCTCGATCAACTCGCCGAGCAGAGCCGCGCCCTGAGCACCTACGTCCGCGAGACGGAAGAGATCGAGGCGAAGGTGAGCAACCTGTACGGCAAGATCAGCAATCCCGTGCTGACGAACCTCAAACTGGTCGTTGGTGACAACATCAAGATCAGCGAAGTGTACCCGCCGCAGCTGCCCGACCTGTTCCACGGCACGCAGCTGGTCGTCCTCGGTCGCTACACCGGCAAGGGCCATGCCGCGATCAAATTGGTGGGCAGTATCGGCAAGGAGACGAAGGAGTTCGTCTACGAGGTCAACTTCGCCGACAAGACCAACGACGACCGCGTTTTCGTCGAGGATCTGTGGGCTCGTAGGAAGGTCGGTTATCTCCTCGATCAGATTCGCGCCAACGGTGAAAAGAAGGAACTCGTCGAGGAGGTCGTCGCCCTCGCCAAGCGTTACGGCATCACCACCCCCTACACGAGCTACCTGATCGTGCCCGACGCTCCGGTGCCGGTGGCAGCGGGTGGGGCGAAGGGGCCGAAGGGTGACGCCAAGCCGGATGTGGCGTTCAAGCTCGGTGCCCTGCAGACGAGCAGCGCCCCGCCGCCTGCTCTGCAAGCAGCGCCCGGCGCACCGCCCGGCACAGCGCCGGTGCCGGTGGCGGAGTTCGCCGCGAAGGTGCAGAACGCTCCTGGCGACGCGACCAAGACCCGCTTCACCTACGCCCAGAGCGAGTTGGGGAAGCTCCCGGCCGCCTATGCCGCCAACGGCACTTACCTCCGCAGCCTGCAGGAGACGCGCGATCGCTGGAACGCCGCCAACATGGCGAACATTGCGCTCAAGGGCGGCCGCGCCGGGGAAACCCAGGCCGGCAAACTCGGCGTTGAGCTGTCGTGCGAGACGAACAATCTCCGCTCGCAGTCGCAACTGCTCAACCAGTCGGCCGTGCGCCGCATCGGGGCCCGCAACGCCCTGGAAGTCGGCGGCGTCTGGATCGACGAGGCTTACACCGCCAAGATGAAGACGGTCACCATCAAGGCGATGAGCCTGGCGTACTTCAAGCTGCTGGAGCGGCAGCCGTCGGTGCGTCAGGTGTTGCAACTCGGCAACCACCTCGTGTGGGTCACGCCTAGCGGCACCGCCCTCGCCATCGACGCCAGCAACGGCGTGACGATGCTGAGCGACGCCGAGATTGACGCCCTGTTCGTGCCCGCCAAGAAGTAAGAGTTGGCGGAGAAAACCGCCGGGATAAACCCGGCGGCTCGTCGCAAGTTCAACGAGCGGCGGGGTTTATCCCCGCCGTCCTCCAGGCTGGGGCCACAGCCCCGAAAACGAGAGGGCCGCTCGACTAGCTGGTCGAGCGGCCCTTGGTTTTGGGAAGTCTACAGCGTGACCTGGGAGGAGGAAGGCTCTCGGGCCCTTGCGGATGACAAGGTGACAGGGTGACACGGTGACCAGGTGACCGGCGTAACTCCCTTTCACCTGGTCACCTGGTCACCTGGTCACC
>DASPXY010001439.1:0-7700 GCA_035637055.1 Gemmataceae bacterium
TGAACGTGTAGGTGATGGTGTATGTCCCCGTGCTGCGGTTGTAACTGGCGCTCGCCACCACCACTCCCACCGCCACCGGCGTGGCCCCCGTGCCTGAACCGGAGGGCCCGTGGGACTGCTCTGTTGCGACAGGATCAGGCCACGGAGGCCCGCCCCCGCCTGCAAGCCTGGTTCTTGCCGGCGATGGACACCGTCAGAGATTTCTTGGCGACATCCCATTTCTTGATGGAGCCTTTGAACTCATCCGCGCGAATCCAGCCCACGAGGATCAAGAAAACCAGCACACCGCCCAGACAAAGACGCAGCCTGATCTTCTCCTGCATCAGGAGTCAGCGTCAGCGAGCGGCGCGGCGTCAGCCCGCCGGTGGAAGCCGTCAGCGGCGTCACCGGCGGGCTGACGCCGCGCCGCTCGCCTTACAAGTATAGCCACTCACGCCAATTCCGCGATTGGTTCGCCGCTTGGCAGGATCGGCATCGGCCGGCCCTGGGGATTGACGAAGGTCCGGTGCGGGTCGATGCCCAGGTGGCGGTACAGGGTGGCCAGGACGTCGTTGGGATGTAGCGGCCGGTCCTGCGGCCGCTCACCGCGGGCATTGGTCGAGCCGATCACCTGACCCATGCGCGCACCGCCGCCGGCCCACAGCACCGACATGCTGCTGGGCCAGTGGTCGCGGCCGCCGCGGTTGAGACGCGGTGTCCGGCCGAACTCACCCCAGGCCAGCACGACAACCTTCCGGTCCAAACCGCGGGCCGCGAGGTCCGCGATCAGCGCCGTCACGGCAGTGTCGTAAATGGCAGCGCGCTGCGGCAGGTTCCGGAGCAGGCCCTCGCCGTGATCGTCCCACCCGCCCAGGCCGACCCCCACAAAACTGACGCCGGCCTCGACCAGCCTGCGGGCCATCAAACAACTTTGTCCCCAGGAGTGGCCTCTGCCGATGATGGACCTGCCGTAGCGTTCCCGGACAGACACCGGCTCCCGGCTCAGGTCGAGAGCCTCGCGCGCTGCCCGGCCAGTAACCATCTCAAAGGCCTGGCGGGTGAACGCATCCATCCCTTCCATCATGCCGCTGCTATCGGCATCCCGGCGGAGACGGTCGAGGGAGGAGAGCAGCGTGCGGCGGTTTTGCAGCCTTGACAGGGACAGTTCGGCCGGCACCAGCAGAGCCCCCGCGCCGTCGTTGGGGTTGGCAGCGAAGGGATCGAACGCGCTTCCCAGATAGACGCCGCCGCCGATGTCCCCTTTGAAGATCCCGGCAACGGGGACGCAAACGTAATGGGGCAAGCTGCGGCGGTCTTCCTCCCGGACCTTGGCGACAACGGCCCCGACTCCCGGATAGAGAAAGTGGCCCTCGTTGGTTCCCGGCGGATGGAGATAACCGGTGTTCAGGTTCTTGATCGCGCTGCCGTGTCCACTTTCCCTGTGGGCGACCGAGCGTATGATGGCAAACTTATCGGCGACCTGGGCATGCCGCGGGAGCAGCTCACACAGGTTGAGGCCAGGAACCCGTGTCCGAATCGCCTGGAACGGACCACGATACTCGGCTGGCGCCGCCGGCTTGGGATCGTAGGTCTCGAACTGCGATGGCCCGCCATCGAGCCAAAGCAGGATCACGGCGGTGTCGGCGACTTCCCTGCCCGCAGCAGCCGCCGCCGCGCGCAGGCGCAGCAAGTCCGGCAGTGCCAACCCGCCCAATCCCAGGGCGCCGATCTTCAGGAAGGAGCGGCGGGAAACGCCCTCACAAGTGCGCGCGGAACCACCGAAAACCTCCAGCATGGCCAGGCTCCTTATGATTGAGGACAAAACCCCTCCCCCCAACCCCCTCCCCGCAACGGAGAGGGGGAGCAAGACCAACACGTCTCTTCTTCTCCCCCTCTCCGTTGCGGGGAGGGGGTTGGGGGGAGGGGTTCTGTCTCAAAGTCCTTATCAATGATTGAACAAAAACTCCTTGGTGTTGACGAGCGCCCAGAAAACGTCCTCATAGCCTGCTGCCCGGCCTCCTGCAGCCAGCAGATAGGCTTGCACCGTGTTGAGTTCCGCGGCGTCCGGCGGCCGTGCGTAGACCCAAAGGTAGATCTCCCGGATCTTGTCGTGTACCGGCCGAGGGGCCGCTGCCAACTGCGCGATCCGCCCGCTCTTGTTTTTCAGTTTGCCATGCAACTCGGCGGAACCGATCAGGTACAGGCTCTGCGACAGAGTGGCGGCGTTGCTGCGTTCGCATTCGCAAGCCGAACTGCGTTCCGGCTTGCCGAACGCCACGAGCAGAGGCGTCTTGACGGCCTCATCGGGAAGCTCAATGGCCCGGCCGGCGCTCGTCTTGGCTGCCCCGCCCTTGCCGCTGACAAATCGGGGCGGTGTCCCCGTCACCTGATCGATGGCGTCGAAGAGTACCTCGGCCGGCAACCGCCGAGCATGAAACCGAGCGAAGTTCTGCTTGTCCCGAGCGTTGTGCGCATTGGGCCTGGACGCAAGTTGGTACGTCTTACTCGTGCAGATCGTGCGAATCAAATGCTTGAGGTCGAACTGATGAGCGATGAAATCCCTGGCCAGGGCCTCCAGGAGCGCCGGATTGCTCGGCGGGTTGCTGACGCGCATGTCGTCGGGCATTTCCACGATGCCCCGGCCGAAAAAGTGCGCCCAGTAACGGTTGACCAGCGCCCTGGCAAAAAACGGATTGTCCGGGTGGACCATCCAATCGACCAGTTTCTGCCGGGGATCCTCGGACGCCGGTAGGTCCAGTTCCTCACCCGCCAGCAGCCGGGGCCTGGCATAACCCTTTCCCTGGGGACTGGTGAGCCGGCCTTCTGCGGCCAGCACGACCCGCGTGTCATTCGCGCCCGGCTTCGCGTTGGCTTTCTTCGGCTGAACGGGATTCTTGGGATTGACAAGTTGGACGCGGGCGAAAAACGCCGCCAGGCCCCAGTAGTCGTCCTGGCTCCACTTCTCATAGGGATGGTGATGACACTGGGCGCACTGAATGCGCGTGCCAAGGAACACCTGCGCGGTATCGTCCGCCAGGGCGGTGGGTGTGCGGAGGACGTTGTACCAGCCCACCGGCGGCTGCGCCTGGGGCCCCGCGAAATCCCCCTGGGCGGTCAGGATGGCGCGGACAAACTGGTCGTAGGGCTGATTCTTTCCCAGGCTCTCAAGGATCCAGGCATGGAACGCGCTCGTGCGCACCTGCTTGCCCCCGACGCCAACCAGACCGTCGCGCCGATTGCGGAGAATGTCGCCCCACTTCAGGGCAAAGTAGCTCGCGTAAGCGGGCCGGTCCAGGAGGTGTTCCACCAACTTGGCGCGCTTCCCTGGATCGGTGTCGGCAAGGAACTTCTCCGCCTCCGCGGCGGTCGGCAGCGTTCCGGTGATGTCGATGCTGACGCGCCGGAGAAATTCACTGTCGCTGCACAGTTCCGACGGGGGCAGGCCCAACTGCTTCAACCGGGCAACAACCTGTTCGTCGATGAAGTTCGCCGGTTGGGGCCACGGATACTTGTGCAGTGGCGCGTCCTGGGGGATGGTGGCCCGAAAGACACCAACGTGGCCCAGGTAGCGAACCATGATGGCGCCTTCGCCGGGAATGTCCTGGGTGTCGATCAGGCCGCCCGGACTGACGGAAACCAGCTCGGGGTTGTTGCTGGAATACTCGGCGTCGGCGGTCACGTCCCGGCGCGTGCCATCGCTGAGCAGGGCGGTCACGGTGATCTGCTGCTGGGATTTGGGCGGCACCAGGCGCTGGCCCGGCGCCACTACCAGGCCCGCGACCCTGGGATCGGTGTCCTGGCCGAACGGCATCCCGGCGCGGATCCAGCGCAACAGGGTTTGGTAATCGCGCGCACCGGGATCGAGCCGCCTGCCGCCGCCGTGGGGCATGTCCCCCGTTGGTTTCCGCAACAGCAAGCTGGCTTCGGGGGCAGACGGCATGACCCGCCGGCCGCGACCTTCCCGGGCGAGCGCCTCGTAGTCGATCTGCGGTTCAAACCCCAGGAGCGATAGCCTGAAGCCATTTTGGCCCGTGGATTTGCCATGACAGGCCCCGCTGTTGCAGCCGAGCTTGCTGAAGAGCGGCACGATTTCGTTGGTGAAGTTGAGCGATTGTTGTCGATCCGCGCCCTTCACGGTCACCTTCACCTTCACCGTGTGGCCCTGCCATTCGGCGATGACCTCGGTCACACCGTTTTTCCCTGCTTCGACAAGGCCGCCGGCGGCCACGCGCACGACCCTGGGATCAAGGGCACGGAAGGTGACCTGCCTGGTCAAGTCACGGACGCCGCCGTTGGCATAGTGGCCGGTAATGACCAGCTGCTGCACCTCGACCGCGCTGCGCAGGAGGACTTTTTCCGGCAGCGCGGACAGGGTACGCAAGTCCCCGCTGCCAATGGGCGGAATCTCTGGTTCGGCCCGGGCCTGCTGGGTCGTCCCGCTCAATACAAGCAGACAACCGAATACCAGGGAACCGATGCCAGGCACTATCCGCTTCATTCCGGTTTCTCCTCACCTGGAGGAACGAGCGGCGGGGTTTATCCCCGCCGTCTGTTGCGTGGGACGGCGGGGATAAACCCCGCCGCTCGTCTCTAGCCGATGTCCGTCAAGGTGCCCGTGCTGGCGCCGAATGAGTTGCGCTCGATGCCGGCCAGGTTCGCCAGCGTCAACCACAAATTGCCCAGGGGAGTACCGGCACGACACTGGACCTGCCGGCCGGTGCGCCGCAGCAGACCGCCCCCCTTGCCCGCGAGGAGGCAAGCGACGTCGCGCGTGCCGTGCCCGGGCCAACCGCCGCCGTCGCTGGCGGCGCCGTAGACGATGAGCGAATGATCGAGCAGGTTGCCATCCCCTTCGCGAACCGCCCGGAGTCTCTCAAGAACGTACAACAGGTGCCGGACGTACCATTGATCGTAGGCCTGAATCAGCGGCCGGGTGGGATTCGGATCGTGGGTGCAGGAATGATGGCCGAAATCGAGATACCGCGCTGCCACCCGATCGGCGAATTGCTGCCGGTCGATGCCGCAATCAACCAGGCGGCGTGCGTAGGTGCCTTCGTTGGTTTCATCGCCGAGCAGGAACGTGATGACGCGCGTCATGTCGGTCTGGAAGGCGAGGACCAACAGATCGGCCATCAGGCGCACGTACGCCGTCAGGTTCTGGGGCGGCCGTGCCGGCAGGGTGAATTGCGGTGCCGGGCGCCGCCCGGCCTCCTGTTCAAAGGCGGCGATCTGCCTTTCAAGCGACCGTACCGATTCGAGGTATTCGTCGAGCCGGCGTTGGTCCCCCTGGCCCAGGTTCAAGCGCAAGCTGCGGGCGTCCTCGCCAACCACGTCCAGGATGCTGCGTCGATAGAAGTCGGCGCGGGGATCGCCGAACATGCGCGCGAAGATCTCGCGCGGATCGGTCTCCACACCCGTGGGCACGCCCGGCGACCGCCACGAGATGAACCGCGAATGCATGTTGCGGCCGATATTGTTGCAGCTCATTTCCAGCGAACGCAGCGGCGTGCCTGCGCTGAGCCGCGGCGCCAGGATCTGATCCAGGGTGATGCCAGTTTCGGCGCCCCAGCTATCGGTGCGGCCCGGCGGCGTGCTGCTGAGGTACGGGCCGGCCGCGCCCATGTGGCCGCCCGGTGGGTGAGTTCGGCCGTTCAAACCGTCCAGGATCAGCAGGCTGTCCTTGACCGGTTCCAGCGGGCTCAGGGTTGGCGAGAGCCGCAACGAGTTGCCCTCCCCGCGGGAACCCTTCCAGGCGGTGGCCTCGGCGCCGATCGGATGATAGAGGAACGCGATGCGCAGCGGATTCCGTGCAGCCGGGGCTTGCGCCGGCAGCATCGCTTCCAGCCAGGGCAAGGCCACTGCAGCCCCCAATCCGCGCAGCAATGTTCGCCGCGAGAGATGCCAACTCTTGTTCATCACGTCCCCCCTTGAGCACAACGGAACCTCAGTCTGCGATCGCTTTCACCCGCCGATGCCGAAACGGATAGCTTTTCGCCACCTCCACCACGACGCGCGTAAAACGATGCCCGTCCTCGGCGACCCGACTCACGATCTCCCGCACCGTCTTGACGTCGTAATAGCTCAGTTTTCTCCCCAGGGCGTATGCCAGCATGTGTTCCACGAACGAGCGCGTGAAATCGTCCTTGCGCGACAGCAGCACCGTTTTCAGGTCCTCGATCCCCTTGAACTTTTTGCCACCGACCAGCTCTCCGGAAGGGTTGATCGGTTGCCCCTGATCGGTCGCGCGCCAGCGGCCCACGGGGTCGAAGGTTTCCAGAGCCATCCCCAAAGGATCGATCAGCCGATGGCACGACGCACAGGCGGTGTCGGCGCGATGTTTCTCCATGCGCTGGCGAACGGTGAGGGTCTTTTGCTCTTTTTCTTCGCGGAGCACGTTATCGACATCGGGCGGCGGCGGTGGGGGCGGGGTGCCGAGGATAGTTTCCAGCACCCATTTGCCGCGTGCCACCGGACTGGTCCGCAACGGCTGCGACGTGCCCGTGAGCACCTTGCCCATTGTCAGGACGCCACCCCGGCGTTTGTCGGGCATCTTCACGCGATACCACGGCGGCTGGGCATTGCCCGGGGGCTTCTTGCCAGGGAAATTCTCCAGGCCGTAATGAACCGCCAGCGGGTAACACAGAAAGCCCCAATCGGCATCGACGAACTCGAGGATGCTGCGATCTTCCACCAGGATCGCGTCGGCGAAGAGCAGTAACTCTTGCGTCATGAGTTCGCCCAGGTTGTTCTGGAAATAGGAGGCATACGTTGCCGCATCGGGGTTGGCTCGCTCCAGCCGATCCAGTTGCAGCCATTGGCATAGGAACCCCAGGAACAGGCCATCCATGATCCGCCGGTCACGCAGCATCCTGCGGACCTGCTCCTCGAGCACCTGTGGATCCTGCAAGCGCCCTTTTTCGGCGGCCAGAAAAAGTTCCCGATCCGGCAGACTGCTCCACAGGAACAACCCGAGCCGCGTGGCCAGCTCGTAGTCGCTCAGGGGGCGAACCGGAGCAGCCCCCTGGCCCTGGCGCTCGCTTCGGGAATCGTTCCACAGCACCACGAAGTGGGGTGAAACCAGGATGGCCTCCAGCGGCAAGCGGATCGAGTTCTCGAAGTCTTCCCCCTTTTGCTGAGCCAGGTCAAAGAGCTTGGCGTACTTCTCCACTTCGGCCGCCTGCACCGGGCGGCGAAACGCCTGGCTGGCGAAATCTTTCAGGAGCACCACCAGCGCTTGCCGCGCTGTCTGGCCTTTGGGCCAGGGCCCTTTCGCGATCCTCAGCACGTCTCGATAAAGGGGCCACTGGGAGGAGCCACTGAGCTTGGCGTTGACGGAGAACATCTCATTCATCAACAGCTTGCTGCAGCGGAGGTACTTCTCCATCAGAAAGGGCTGGATCGACAGGTTCTCGCTGAGGGTATCGAAACCGCCGTCGTTGGTGTCTTGCGGCAAGGTTCGTGGAACGAAGGAGCAGGGATGCGCGCGCGGCTCGATGATACTGTGGTAAGTATTGATGGTGCCGTTCGGTCGGGGCTTGGCGTAGTTGACGTTTCGCGGCAGCCGAGCCCCCTTGACCACCGCCAGATCGCGGAAGCTGTTCATGTGCTCGCGCACGTTGAGTCGGCGCGGGCGCAGCGGTCCCGGGTCCGGGTGCCCGTCCAGGGTGTGCTTGACGAACGAGTCCTCGATCCAGACCAGCAGCCGCTCCCGCTCGGCGGCG
>DASPXY010001440.1:0-3253 GCA_035637055.1 Gemmataceae bacterium
CCGCGAGATGCTGTTCATCAAGTGAACGGAGAAGACGGCGGGGATAAACCCGGCGGCTCGTCACAACCTCAACGAGCGGCGGGGTTTATCCCCGCCGTCTTCCTAAGCCAACACAATCTGTTCCTCCGAAGACACGAAAAACTCCCCCTTTTCTTCGTGCCTGTACGTCCGTATAATCAAGTGTCGGCGGATCGGATCTCCTACGAAAATGGGTTCACGAACAGCTGATCGTCCGACAAGCAGTGAACCCATTTTCATAGGTTAGGGTGTACGCCCTTTCATGACGACTCATATCATCCCGCGGCCCCCTCCAGCAGTCGCCGCCGCGCTGGTTCCGCGCGCACCACCAACTCCGGAAGGCCCATGTCCGCACCAAGTGACATCCCTCCCCACGCAGAGTCGGCCGTCCGCCCCTATGGCGCCGTCTGGCTGGACGAATTGGCCGCGGCGCCGACGGCCGAGACCGCCTGGCTGTGGCGCGGCTACCTCGCCCGGAGCTATGTGACGCTCCTCTCCGGCCAGCCGAAGATGGGCAAGACCACGCTGCTGGCCGTGCTGCTCAACCGCCTGGCCCGCGGCGGGCTGCTGGCAGGCCGGGACGTGACGCCGGGCAAGGCCCTCATCGTCTCCGAGGAGCCACGCGACCTCTGGGATCTGCGGCGCCAGCGCCTGGGCCTGGGCAACCACGTCTGTTTGCTCGCGCGCCCCTTCGCGGGCAAGCCGGACCAGGCGCAGTGGCTCGGGCTGCTCGACCACCTCGCCGAGCTGCATCGCCGCCACACCGTCAACCTGGTCGTCCTCGACTCGCTCGCCGCGTTCCTGCCGGGGCACAGCGAGAACGACGCGGCCGAAATGCTGCACGCCCTGCTGCCGTTGCAGCGGCTCACGGGGCAGGGCGTGGCGGTGCTGTTGCTGCACCACCCGCGCAAGCACGCCGCCGGCGACGGCCAGGCGGCGCGCGGCAGCGGCGCCCTGACCGGCTACGTGGACGTGGTGATGGAGATGCACTGGTTCACGCAGTCCGCCGAGGCCGATCGGCGCCGTGTGTTGCGGGCCTGGTCGCGCCTGGACGAGACGCCGCGGCAGTTGGTGATCGAACTGAACGCCGACGGCACGGATTACCGCGTCGTGGGCGACGGGCCGCAGCAGGAGTTCGTGGAGTCGTGGCAGGTGCTGGAGGGGGTGCTGCTGGACGCCACTCACAAGTTGACGCGGCAGGAGATCCTGGACGCCTGGCCGGCGGACTTTGAGCGGCCGTCGCCGATGACCCTGTCGCGCTGGCTGGGCCGGGCGGTGAGCCAGGCACTGGTGCTGCGCGAGGGCACGGGCCGCAGCAACGACGCCTTCCGCTACTGGCTGCCGGGGCAGGAGGAGCGCTGGCAGCACGACCCGCTGGCGCTGTTGGAGAACAATCAGCGAGAGGCGCTGCGGCTGCTGCAGGAACAGCTGGCGGGGGCGTTCGAGCCACCTGGCCGGCGCAGGGGGAAATGACGGCGGTAAAACGGGGACAGGCACGATTGTTACGCTCCAGGATCGCGTGAAAAGCGTGCCTGTCCCCGTTGGCCCTCAACTCGCCGGCACGCCCTGCAGTTGCCGGCTGGCCGCAACGGCTGCCTCCACTTCCTCGCGGCTCAGGTCCGCGAGCACATCGAGCGGGCTGGTCACACTGGCGACTCCCTGGCGCGCGACGTGGGTGTAGATCATGGTGGTTTCCAGGCTTTCGTGACCGAGCAGTTGCTGGACGGACCGGATATCGACGCCCCGTTCCACCAGGTGGGTCGCGAAACTGTGCCGGAAGGTATGGCAGTGCATCGGTTTCGACAGGCTGGCCGCCTCGCCTGCGGCGGCCACGGCGCGCTGCACGGAGGCGTCGTAGACGTGGTGCCGTCCCTGCCGGCCGGTGCGTGGACAGTTCGAGAGTTGCCGCGACGCGAAGACGAACTGCCAGGGCAGTTCGCGCGCCGCTTTCGGATACTTCCGCTCCAGAGCATACGGTAATTCGACTCGGGCCACGCCGCGGTCGAGGTCGCGCTGATGCAGCGCCGCCCGCCATTGCAATTGCCCTTCCAGGTCAGGACGCAAGGACCGTGGCAGCATCACCACGCGATCCTTGTTGCCCTTGCCGCCCCGAACCACGATTTGTCCACGGGCCAGGTCGAGATCCTTGATGCGCAGCAGTCGCAAGCCACAGCCGTAGAGCAGCCGGGCCATGAGCCGAAAAACGCCCTGCCCGCCTTCGACACGTTGCAGGACGCGCGCCACCTCTTCGGGAGAGAGGACGAGGGGGAGGCGTTTGCCGCGCCGGGCGCGGACGGCGTCGAACCGGCCCAACTCAATTTCCAGCACCTGGGCGTACAGGAACACGAGCGCGTTGAGGGCCTGGTTCTGGGTGCTGGCGGCCACGTGCCCCGCGACGGCCAGGTGGGTCAGGAAGTCCTCGATCTCCGGCGCTCCCATGTCGCGCGGATGACGGACGTGGTGGTACAGGATGAAGCGTTTGATCCACTGCACCTAGCATTCCTCGGTGCTGAGGGCGTAGTGGCGCACGCGTAACACCTGACGGACTTGATCGAGCAACTTCGGTGGTCGGGGCAACGGCAGTTCTCCAAGGTCGAGATGGAGCACCTCGCGGTAGAGAAAGTCGAGAGCGGTCTGGCCCAGGGCGAGAGCGGCGACGGGATCCGTCTCGGTGCGGGCCACGAACTGGAGGAACTGACCGACCTCCGTCAGGCCCAGTGCGCGCGGGTGGCGTTTGGCGTTGAAGAGGATGAAGCGGCGGACCCAGTCAGCGAAAGCCGCGACGGTCGGTTCGTCGTGCCCACGGAGTCGGGCAGACTGCCGGAGTTGATCCACAAGGGCGGTGGGGCTGCGGGCGCTTCCCCTTGAGACGGCGGTGAAGGCGTGCCGGATGAATCCGCCGGCAGCGGGTCCGTGCAATCGGAGCTCCTGAGTGGCCTCCTGCAGCGGGAAGTGAAACGGGTGTTTGGTTGACGTTTGTTTGGTAAATTTATGTATGGTTGATGAGTGGACACGCCACGAGGGACGGCTGTCAAGAACAAAAAGAGAGAAAGCCTCAAACTAACCTTGACGAGAAAGGGGGCCGCTGTTCAATGGGAGGGGAAAGCGGCCGGAGCCGAGATCTGCTGACCGGCGCAGTTGGGGTTGGGAGCCTGTTCCGAAGGATCTGCTGACCGGCGCATTGCTAGGCTGACAGGCGCGGCGAGATCTGCTGACCGGGGCGACGAGATCTGCT
>DASPXY010001441.1:0-4801 GCA_035637055.1 Gemmataceae bacterium
AGTCGCCCGGCACCGGCGTGGTGCTCGTGTCACGTACCGTGTACGTCACCTGCACGTCCTCGCCGGTGGTCCCGTTCGACGGGAGCCCGATCGAGTTGGCGTCCGCCGCCAAGTCGCCGGCATCGACAAGGACGTTGAGCCGTACGCTCGTGGCAAAGGTCCCCACCTCAAAGACCGGCACGCGGCCGAGGTTGAGGCCCGTTTGCGTGGCAAAGTCGCCGACATGCCCGGCGAAGGTCTGCACGATGTAGATCTGTCCGAGCAGGGGGCCGAAGCCGTTCACCAGGCTGACGTGAATGGTGCCGTCCAGGTGGGCCTGTCCCGAGGTGCTGAGCCGGCCTACTTGGGCGCTGGCCGGGTTGCCGCCGATCTCCGCCACAAAGGTCCCCGTGGCCGTCTGGGTGTAGTCGCCCGTGATCGTCAGCTTGCTGGCCACGTCGATGGTGAGATCGCCGGCGTTGGTGACGGCGGCCTGGGTGGCGAGGCTGGCGCCGTTGCGCAGGGCGAGGCTGGCGCCGGCGAGGTTGCTCGCCAACGCGCTGAGCGCGTTGCCGTTCGGTGGGTTCACGATGCGAGCGTCTGTCCCGTCGAGCACGATAGTCGCCGCATTCGTCGTGATGGCGGCGTCGGGGAACTGGAACGTGCCAGCGATGAGGTAGGTGCCGCCAGTCAGGGTGCCGGCATTCAGGTTGGTGAGCACCCCGGTGCTAATCGTCAGGGTTTGGCCGCTGGCGACGCTGATCGTGCCGCTGTTGGTGTGGGCGGCCGAGACCTTGTCGATGGTCAGCGCCTGCTCGACGGTGAGCGTGCCCTGGTTGTCGAGTTGGGCGGCGAGCGTGCGCACGCCGCCGCCCGACCCCGGCAGGCTGCTGATCGTGCCCGTGGCGGCATTCGTCAGGGTGCCGGCGCTGACCCTGAGTGTGTCGCTGAAGCCGCGGCCGGCACTCTCGGTCAGTTCGATGGCACCGCGGTTGGTGAAGCCGTCGGCGAAAGTCAGCACCGAGTCGCCGAAGGACTGGTTCCCCAGCTGCAGCGTCGAGGCGGGGTCGCTGCGGAAGTTGCCGTTGATGGCGCTGCTGCCCTGGTTGACCAGCGTGCCCTGGTTATCCAGGGGCGCGTTGATCGTGCTCGTGGTGATCGTGAGTGTCGCGGCGTTGATCAACTGACCCGGGCCATTGAGCGTCGCGCCGTCGAAGGTCAGGGCGCCACCGATGACGTTGAGCGGTCCGTCGATCTGTGATGCGGGGGCGCCGGCTGCAGAAACGATGGCGAAGGATCCGCTATCGATCTGGAGGCTCGCGGCGCTGGTGAGGCTTCGGATCGTCGTGTCGGCAGTTGCGTGGGTGACGGTAACACCGGAGAAGGGAGCATCGATCCGCACGTCGTCGGCCGCCGCCGGCAGAACGTCCCCGGCCCAGTTTGCCGCGGTGTTCCAATCCGTGCCGTTGGCCGTGGGGCCGCCGTCCCACAGGAGGACGGCTGGGGCCAGACGGTCCTCGAGTTGTTCCACTTGCGGGCGGATTCGGGCCCATCGCTGCCGCGCCGGCTTGGCCTGCTTCTCGCAGGTTCCCTTTGATCGCCGGTGCCAGAATGGGGTGGGGGACATGGGGGATCTCCTTGTCAGGGTGGAATGCAATGCAATGAAAACGCCATCGGCTCGGCGCGCACGCTGAGCGCGGGGGCGATGGGGGGCGGGTGAGGAATTCGCTTGGCGGCGAGACTTCACCAGCCGCATTTCTTCTGTTGCAGCCTTGTGGGGCGTTACGTGTTGATCGATCCAGGGGCTATGGGGACTTGGACACTTGAAGCAATTCCCTCGCTTCGGCCTGGAGCCGTAGCAACTGGGAATCTGTGGGCCGGTGCTTCTCCATCCACCCGGCGGCCTGGTCGTAGCAGCGGCGAGCGCGTTCCTTGTCGCCCCGCTGCCAATGGATCATGGCGAGAATGAATCGGCTATAGCCGGTGGGATAGGGTTCGCTCGGAGTGAGCGCTATCTGCTCGGTCTTCTCCAGAACGTTCCTGGCGGCTTCCCAGTCGTAGGCGCGGTAATGAGCCAGACCCAGATTGCTCCAGTACCCCCCCTCAGAAGGCAAGAGGGAGACGGCCTCCTTGGCCAGCACCAGCGCCCGCTGCCTCTCCGTGTCGCTCAGCCCGGCACGGCGATGCACAAGCCGCGCCACCTGCAGGTTCAGAGCGCTGCCGAGTCCCCACCGGCACGCTTCCAATTGCCGTTGGTAGGTCCTCGCTTCCGGAGCACCTTGAACGAGTTTCTCATAAAGCGCCGCCGCGCTGCGGAAATGGACCGCGGCCTGAGCGGGGTCGCTCGTCCGAAGTAGCTGCCCCTGCCTGGCCAACTTGCCGGCCTCCTCATCTTGCTGCTGGGCTTGCTCCCGTTTTTCCTCGGCGCTGGGCAGCCTGACAGCGGCTTTCGCCTCTTCCCAGCGAACCTTGACCGACTGATTCGTGCCGCGACTGATCGTCACCTGTTCGCTCTGGAACGGCTTGCCGTCCTTGCTGGCTTGCACGCGGTAACTGCCCGGGCGCAGGCGAACTTCGTGAACGCCGGCGCCGCGAATGACCAGCCCGCCATCGCCTTCGATGGCGACCTTGACTCCTGGATCGTTCACGTCCACGACCAGCGTCCCCTCGGCGGTGAAGATCCGGATCACCGTCGGCACGATCTGGGTGACGCCGGTCGCCTCAGAAACCCCCAGACCGCCCAGCAGCAGGAAGGCGGTGGCAGCCAGCGGCCAGCGACTACGGCGCGCCTTGCCTGCCGCCGGCGGGGCGGTCGCTGACTCTGGCACCAAGGAGAGCGGCTGTTGCAATCGGGCCAGCTGTTGGCTCAGCAGTTCGGCCACTTCCGTGGCCGACTGGAAGCGCTCGGCCGGATCCTTGGCGAGCAGCCTGGCGATCAGAGCCGCCAGCCAGTCGGGGGTTTCCGGACTGATCTCGCGGACGGGCCGGGGCGTGTCTTCGCAGACCCGTTTCAAAACGGCCAGCGAGCCTCTGGCGCGAAACGGCGGGTGGCCCGCGCACATGGCGTACAGCACGCCGCCAAGGCTAAAGAGGTCCGCGCGGGGGTCGGCCGGCTCGCCGCGCGCTTGCTCGGGCGCCATGTAGTGGGGCGTTCCGGCGACGACCCCGGACTGAGTCAGGCTGGCGTCGTCCACCGCCCGGGCGAGGCCGAAATCCGTGATCTTGACGCGCTCGACGCCGTTCTCCAGCAGGATGTTCGCCGGCTTGATGTCGCGGTGGATCAGGCCCTGGGCGTGGGCGGCGGCCAGGCCGCGGGCGATTTGCAGGCCAATCCGCACCACCTGTTCCAGTGCCAGCGGGCCTGCGCGGTCCAGGCGCTCCTGGAGCGAGATACCGTGAATGTAGTCCATTACCAGGTAAGGGAGCCGGTTGGTCTCCTCGACCGCATGAATGCTGATGACCTGCTCGTCCCGGATCGCTGCCGTGGCCTGGGCTTCCCGCGTAAAGCGCTTCCGGGCGGTGGCATTGGCCGCGAACTGTGTGGCCATCACCTTGACCGCCACGACGCGGTGCAGTTGCTCGTCGAATGCCCGGAGCACGACCCCCATGCCGCCCCGGCCGACGACTTCCAGCACGGCGTAGTGGCCGATCCGGCCGAGCTGCCCCGGTCCGTTGGGAGGGCTCAGGAAATCGAGCGACAGGTCGTCGGCGCCGTCCGGCTCGGTCGTCGCTTCCCCCGTCTCGGCCTCACCTTTTAGCCGGTCCAAAGCCTCTCGGAGCCCCGGTTCCAAACGAGGCGGTCCCCGCCCGAGTTGCTGCGCCATTTCCGGGCACAACGCGTCCTGGGCGCTCAACGCCTCAAGTTGCTGCTGACACGAAGCGCAGGCCTCCAGGTGGCCCGTCAACCGGTTTTGTTCAGCCGTCGGCAAGGTGCCATCCAGCAGCGTGCGCAAATGAGCCCGTTCAGGGCACGGTTCCTGCGTTGTCATGGGCAACCCTCACGGGCAACTGTTGTCGCCGAGCAGTTGGTGGATCTCTTCTTTCAGACGCGCCAGCACCCGGCTCTTGGCCATGTAGGCGGCGGCGAGGGTCATGCCCAGGGCCCTGGCCGCCTCTTTGCCGGTTTTGCCCTCGACCGCCAGCAGCCAGAATGCCCGCCAGGTTGAATCTTCAAAACTGCCCCGCACGCGGTCCGCGGCCCCGCGGAGCAACTGCTGTCGATATTCTTACTCCCAAAGCGACTCCTCCTCGAGACTGGCCCGTGCTTCGAGCATGGCCTGCACCCCGGAGTCCCCGCTGCCCTGGCATTGCCTGGCGCGAGCGGCGTGGAAGTTGTGCAGCTTGTTTCGGGCCACGGTATAGAGCCAGGAACGAAACAAGCCCTTGGTCGCGTCGTACTCCAGGTGGCTTGCGGCCGCCGCGACGGCCCGCAGAACGTCCTGGGTGAGGTCGCTCGCATCGGCCTCCTGGAGCCCACGCTTGCGCGCGTAACCGTACACCACCGGGCCGTAGATTTCCACGAACTGCGACCAGGCTTGCTGGTCTTCGAGGTCTCGAATGCGGACGAGCAGACTGGCCCGGGTGGTCGGTAACTCTGCCATGCGACAACTACCTCGTACTTAGACGAAGCCCTCGGAGAGCGCGACAAGGAAGTCGCGCTGCAGGGCGGCCTTGGTCTGCGCGACGTTGCGGCGGTCGCGCAACAGGCGGTCGAGGACGGCCTGTCGGACGGTGGCATCGTAGTCGGCCTTGGGGGGTACGTCCCAGGGCCAGGTGCGGAACTACTGGCAGCAGCGGCAGCGGGCTTGGTACTCTGCAGAGG
>DASPXY010001442.1:0-4922 GCA_035637055.1 Gemmataceae bacterium
TTGCGGTCGGTGCCGGCAATTTGCACGTCGATGGGCGCCGGCAGGCCGAAATTCAGAATCTGGCTGACAAAATCGCCGAGCGCATCCGCGGCATCCGGGGCGTCACCGACGTCCACGTGCATCAGGTCGTCAACGTGCCGAAGAAGCACATCGAGGTGGACCAGACGCGGGCGCTGGAACTGGGGCTGACGCAGCAGGACGTGGCCCAGAGCGTGCTGGTGGCGCTGTCCGGCTCGGGGCAGGTGCAACCGAACTACTGGGTGGACCCCAACAACGGCATCTCCTACCTGGTGGAGGCGCGGACGCCCAGTTACAAGGTCGATTCGACGCAGGCCATCGAGACGATGCCGCTGACCGGCGCGTCCCGCATCAACCCGCAGCTCCTGGCGAACGTGGCCTCGATCAAGGACGGCCTGGCGGCGGAGGTGGTGAATCACGCCAACGTCCAGCCGGTCTACGACGTCTACGCCAACGTCCAGGGCCGCGACCTGGGCGGCGTGGCGAGCGAGATCAATCGCGTGGTGGACGAGGTCCGCAGTCAACTATCGCCGGGCAACACGATCACGATGCGCGGCCAGGCGGAAAGCATGCAATCGGCGTTCGTGCGGCTGGGAGTGGGGCTGGTGTTCGCCGCGGTACTGGTCTACCTGCTCATGGTGGTCAACTTCCAGAGTTGGCTTGACCCGTTCATCATCCTCACCGCCCTGCCGGGCACGCTCGTCGGGATCGTATGGGCGCTGCTGCTGTGGAAGACGACTTTCAGCGTGCCGAGCCTGATGGGGGCGATCATGGCGATCGGCGTGGCGACCGCCAACAGCATCCTGATGGTGACGTTCGCCAACGAGCAGCGGGGCGAGGGGAAAGACGCCCTTGAAGCGGCACTGGAGGCGGGTCGCACGCGCATGCGGCCGGTGCTGATGACGGCGCTGGCGATGGTGATTGGCATGCTGCCAATGTCGCTGGGGCTCGGGGAGGGCGGCGAGCAGAACGCCCCACTGGCGCGGGCGGTGATCGGTGGGCTGATCCTGGCGACGGTCGCGACGCTGCTGTTCGTGCCGGTGGTCTACAGCGTGCTGCGGCGGAAAGCGATCCCGGTCACCGAGGAGGATTGAGTGACTTGCTCTGTCGGTCAGCACGCAAGCGCGGGCGAGCGAGGGGCGTCAGCCCCTTGATGCTCTGGAGCATCAGGGGGCTGAAGCATTCAGTAAGGAGTAGGGAGGAGCCAATGCCGACCCTCAGTTGGACAAGATGGCGCGAGCCTCCGGGAAGTCCCTTATGAGGAACGGATGAATCGGTTCCTGACACCTTTGCCTGACACCTTTGCGCGGCCCTTTGCGCGGCCTGACACCTTTGCGCGGCGTCACCTCAGGGAAAGTTCCTGGGGCGGCGAAGACCCCGTTAGTAAACTTCATCGTGCGTCCCGACCGATTGCAACAGGATGGCCTCGGCGCCTTCGTGCTGGACGAATTCAAAGACAATCCGCAGGTCGTAGCCGGCGCTGCACGCCCATGAGCCCGCCAACGCGCCCTTCAGCTTGTGTGTTTTTAGCGCAGGCTGGTACGCATCCTCTGCCAGCGATTCCAACGCCGCTTGGAGGGTCGAGCGGGCTTCCTGATTCTTCTTCACCAGTCGCCGCGCAGCCTTCACGAAGGCGGCCGATTGCAGAAGGAGACGCCTCATTTCAAGATCTCGCGCATGAGTTCCTCGGGGGTTGCGGGCAAACAACGGCCTTCCGCAAACTCCTTCCGAGCCTCCTGGATCTCGCCTGCCAGCCGCTGGCGAGTTGCTTCAGCCAAACGGCGGTGCAAGATCGCGATCAGTTCCACCTGTTCGTCCTGGGACAAATGATCCGCTGCTTCCAGGACCTCACCAAAAAGTAAGACATCGGTCATGAAAAAATCCCCTAATGTCAGATAGCATCTGCCTGAGGCCGCCGGGCGAAACAGGCGAAAAGAGGGCGCATCTAATCATTCAGAGTGTTTTGTGGTCGTTCAAGTAACCTGAAAAAAAGATGCGTCCCCTTTTTCCCACAGGCAGACGTTATGCGGCCCCGGCCGGCTGCAGCACCTTGGTTCAGCGGTTCCTCGGTCAGTATATTCTTCTCCACCGCTTGAAGGCACGAATATCCTGAACTGTAAGCGCGAACCACTCCCCCTCTTTTCGCGTGCCAGCAAACCGACGATGCCAGTAAGCCTCAACGCCAGCCGGATCGTCCGTCTTGATGACATGAATCGGTTGGACCTTCTCCGGCAGGTCGATGCGGATCTCACCCTCCCGCCGGAGTGGGTTATTCGTCCGGCCGATCTTGTACTCTCGGCGCGAGCCGTGCTTGACGAGGTAGACGTAGCCAACCGCGACCTCTCCTGCCTCTGCATGATCGGAGAGATCCTCCGCGCGCGGGGTGTAGCCGTTGCACAACCGCGCCACTTCCTCGTACCCCTCACGCTTTTCACAGTACGAGATCAACTCTGCTACCAACCCCGATTTGGTGCCAAAGCGTGCCCAGAAAGTCGTCTCGTGTGGAAACTCTGGATCGCTTCGAGTTCGTAGCCGCAGATCGCCCTTCACCGGCAGTCGGCCCATTTCCAGAGTTAGTTTCGCATACCGCTCAAGCAACTCTTCTTTGTCGTAGGCTTCCTGCAGGCGGTTTGGAGGAAAGCCAGCCTCGCGAACAGCGTCGCCCCAGCGCGCCCAATAGATGCCGAACCAGTCCGCTTTTCTGATCCCCGTCGCGGCCTCGAAGCGCTGAAAGCCGAGTGGCACCCCATCATGGGCTTCGGCGGTTCGCTTGATCTCCCGAAGAATTGTGGCTTTGTCCATCGCACGCTCATTCCGCCGAACTATGGGGTGGAGCTGCCTGCGGAACAGCCTTTCCCCGGATATTAGCGATCCCCAAACCTAGTCCCGACCAGCAGCATTCTACCCGCCCGTTCGCGCCCGCGGCAACCGTCTTATGGGAAAATCCGGCAACGACTTCCGCCATCGCGGGCCGGTCCCTTGACGCGAGTGTTCGTCTGCTCCCGCCGGGCAGACGAACACCTGCGAAGCCCAAGAGCGTCGCCCTTGATGCTCACCGGGCCGCGGCGGCGCTCGGCTTGTGTCCGTCCGCCAACTGCCCCAGCACTGCGTCCTTCGCCAAGGCGACGAACGCCCCGGATACTGCGGCGCGCACAACGAACGGTCGGACACGAGGGAGGGGTGTCCGCGTGCAATGCAATGCAAACCAAATGGCTTCCAGCCGGAACGACTTATTCCCCAAGCACTTGCGTCAGCACATTTTCATATCGCCCCCCGTGATATGAAACGCAACAGCGTGCGTGTTGTTGGGAAAAGGGCCGCAATCCTCTCCCTTCATTGTACCCCCGACCGTGCCACCCGGAACAGGCCCGTTGCCTTTGGGTCACGCCGCCTGCAGGCAACTTCCACGAACACGACTTCCTTCGAGTCTGGTGTAAGGATTCGGCCGACTGGCGGTATTCTCTTGCACACGCCGCGAAGATACCCGTTCGCGGCGAAAACGAGGAGCCAAACCATGCAGGTTCAAGAGATCAAGGCCCGTCGCCAGAAAACGACCATGTTGATGACCGTCCTCCGCGCAGCGGCGACGCCGGCCGAGTCCGACGAGCGCCGCGCCCGCTGGCCATTCCTGGCGGTTGGACTGGCGGCGGCTCTGCTGGCCATCGCCGCGGCCCGTCGCATCCAGGAGCGCGGCGAGGGTGGGGCAGAGACCGCAGCCGAGGAACCTGTCCGTTCCGTGCGCGTGCTGCAACCCTTACCGGCCAGGGGAGGAGCGGTGACGCTGCCGGCCACCCTGCAGGGGGACCAGGCGACCGACCTCTATCCCCGCGTCGATGGGTTCGTCAAGACGTGGAAGGTGGAGATCGGAACGCGCGTCCGCGCCGGGCAACTGCTCGCGGAAATCGACACGCCCGAACTGGATCAGGAGGTGGAGCGGGCTGTCGCCCAGGTGAAGCAGGCGCAGGCCGACCTGGAACTGGCGCGTGCCGAACTGGAGGAGGCGAAAGCGGAGGTCGATCTCGGCAAGGCCAACCTCACACGTTCCGAGGCCAACCTGGATTTTGCCGCCGGGCAGGCCCAACGGGACAGCCGGCTGGTGAACGTCCGGGCCGTCTCACGCGAGGATTACGAAAAAACCTCCACCGGCCGCGATGCCCGCGCCGCGGACGTCAAGGCGAATGAAGCAGACCTGAAAAAGCGACAATCGACGCTCGTTACGCGCACGGCCGCCATCGGTAGCCGCGCGGCAACCCTGGCGAGCCAGGAGGCGACCCTTCGGCGGCTCCGCGAGCTGCAGGGGTTCAAGCGCATCGTCGCTCCGTTTGCTGGGGTGATCGCGAAGCGCAATGCCGAGGTCGGTTTGCTCGTCTCGGCCAACAGCACGGCGAATGTCCGCCCGCTGTTCCGTGTGGTCCAGACCGACGTGCTGCGGGCGCGGGTTCCGGTGCCCCAGGCGTTCGCCGCCCAGATCCGCGACGGCGACGAGGCGGCGGTGAGTGTCCCCGAATATCCGCGCAAGACGTTCCCAGCCCGTGTCGCCCGCTCGGCCGGAGAAATCGACCCGGCGACGCGGACGGTGCTCGTAGAGCTGGAATTGCCCAACCGCGAGGGCGTCTTGCTGCCGGGCACGTACGCCCAGGTGACGATCAATGGCAGGCCGCCCGACGGGACGGTGCTGATCCCCACGTCGGCGGTCTTGCTGCGGTCCGAAGGCCCGCAGGTGGCGGTGGTCCAGGGCGGCGCGGTGCGGTTGCGAGCCGTCGAGGTGGGTCGCGACCACGGCACCACGATTGAGGTACTCACCGGGCTGACCGGCCACGAGGAGTTGGTCGCCAACCCGACCGACGATCTCCGCGAGGGCAGGAAAGTCTCTGTCAAAAGGATGAAGGAGGAAGGATGAAGGA
>DASPXY010001443.1:0-7551 GCA_035637055.1 Gemmataceae bacterium
CCCCCATTCACGTTTGCCGGTACCGGGACTGTCGGGCAGGCGGAAGACGAGCTTCTCGACGCCGGTCTGCGGATCGAGCGCCAGGCAGCGGTCCGCCGCCGCGATGTAGAGGTGTTCGTCGCCGGTTACCAGATAACTGCAATCGCGAAAGACGATAACTCGACGGGAGGCGGGAATCGCCCGGTCCCAGAGGATGGTGCCGTTGTAGGCATCGACGCCGATCACCCGATCCTCGCCGGGGACGAATAGCCGCCCCTGCTTGTAGAGCGGCGCGGCCGTGCGATGGTGGCGATCGATCATCGGCCGCGCCCCCGGCTGGCCGAACCACTGGATTTGTAACTCACCCGCGACGAGCAGGTCACCGCTGCAGGCCGTGTTGCCTGCATCGGCGTACATGTGGCTCCACTCGCCCTCGCCGGGGAGTGCGCCGCGGCGCATGACCTCGGTCGCCTTTTTCCCAAAGATCGCTACCCCGCCGTGCGGCCGCAGCACGCGCGCCACCTCGTCCCGATTGCCCGCAAAGGCGCCGCCCGCCGCCAGCGCATCGGCGACGATCAGGTTGAACACGTAGTCCGTGTACGGCAGCCGATCGAGCGGGCCGTGATGGATCGACACGCGGCCAGAAAGCCCTGCATCATCAAGGAGGCGCCGCGATGCCGTCACCTTCGCCGCGTCCGGTTCGACGCCGATCACCTGCAGCTCGCTGCGGCGGGCCAGTTCATACGCCAGATAGCCGTCGCCGCTGCCGAGCACCAGGCAATACCCGCGACGTACCGGCGTTTGTTTGAGGATCCACTCGGCGGCCGCGGTGTAGCGGTCCTTCGTCGCCGTGTCCGGATAGACAGGCTCGACGGGCGGGCGCGGCTTCACGGTCTGCGGCTCGACGGCACCAGCGGCGAAGCAGTAGATCAACCCCTTGTCGGTGCTGATGAGCAGACGACCGCGCGCCACCGCCAAACTGTACACAGTCCCCTCGACGGCCGCCGACCAGACTTTCTTGCCGTCCTCGACCTGGAACGCGGCGACCTTGCCCTTGCCGCCGCCGATGCGCACGTCGCCAGAGCCGATGAAGGCGTGCGGATAGTCGGCAGGCAGATTGTTCAACTCCTTGCCGATCTCCCGGCCGAGGCGCTTGAGTTTGGCGACGAAGGCGCCCGCCTGACTGCGGCCGGTGGCGACGAGCAGCTTGCCGCCGCGCCGCTCCAGGTACCCCTGAGCCGTCACGCCAATCGACTGCTTTTCCAGAATTTTGCCGTCGCGAATGTCCACGACTACCTGATAGACGCCCTGGCTGGGAAAGACGCCGGCGCAGACGTAGCCCTTGAGATCCTCGACCAACACATCTGTGCGCACCGGCCAGGCGCCGATGAGGCGGCCGTTGCCGGGGATGCGCCGCGGCTCCGGCCCGAGCCGTTGTTTCCACTGCAGCGCTCCATCGCGCGTGGCGAGGCAATACACGAAGCCGTCGTCCGAGCCGAACAGCACGCGGTCCTCCGCGACGGTCGGCGCCAGTCGGACCGGCCCCTCGGTGGCGAAGGACCAGCGCTCGCGGCCGGTGTTGGCGTCGAGGCAGTAGACGCGATCCTCGGCCGACGCGCCGAAGTAGACATGACCCCCGACGCAAACAGTGTGAAACGCCTTGTCGTAGATGACGACCTCGTCGAGGTTGTGCTTGCTGTGCCAGAGGTCGTGCTTCGCTTCCTCGGGCCAGGATGGGGCGGGCGGCTGGCGTGCCTCGTAGACCCATTGCAGGCGCAGCGGGAACGCCAGTTTCTCCTCGGAGATGCCTGTGCGGAGATGGTCGCGCCGATAGGTCGGCCAGTCGGTCGCGATCGGGCGATAGGTCTCCATGTCGGGGAAGCGTCCTTTGCGTTCCTCGAAGCGCGCGGCGACCTCTACGGCGGTCAGGGCGCGGTCGAAGAGACTGACCCGTTCGAGCTGGCCAGCGAGGGTCCAGTGCTCATCGTCGTCGCGATAGACCCGATGCTGAAAAAGGCCCGTGGCGGATAGTCGATGGAGCCATTCTGCGCGCGCGCCACGGCCTGCAACTTGCCATCGACGTAGATGCGCTGCTCCTTGCCGTCGTAGGTGCCGACGACGTGATACCAGAAGCCGGTCTGGAATGTCGTGGGAGCCTTCAGATAGGTGAGCTTTTTACTGTTCCTGGCGGCGACGGCGAAGGAGAACTGGCCATGATTGAAGCCGAGTAGCCAACCCTTTTGATAAGGCCCGTTGTGCTGGAAGGCGCCGATGATGCCGCCCCACTGATGTGTTTTGTCAACGCGAACCCATGCCTCGGCGGTGATATCCTTCGCGGGCAGGCCGGCCCTGGCAAGGTCCGCGGTGACGTTGACCGCGTGCCTGGCCTTCGAGTTGCCGTCGAGCAGGAGGGCGCGCGGTTTGTCGGCGCTGAAGCGAATGGGGCCGGCGATGCTGGCGTCGAGGGCGCCGGCGAGCGGCTTGACGATGTTGCCGCGGACATGGTCGGCTTCGAACTGCCACTGATGCGTCGGTCCCTGCTGGGCAGCGGTACGGCCGGCAAGAGTCAGCAAGAGCAGGAAAGCGGCGAGCCGTCTCATGGAGGGCACTCCGGTCGGTTGCGAGATCGCGACCGGAGCATTTTACCGGACGGGGCGCGTTTTGGATACCAGCCCGAGTCGGCTCGCGGCCGCCACTCCGGAGCGCGGGCGTCCCGCCCGCATCCAGGCTCCGTTGTAGCGGGCGGGACGCCCGCGCTCCGGAGTGGCGGCCTGATCTCTACCGGTCGTCGCTGTCAGGCGGACGCGGTCGCGGGCACCTGCTCGGCAGCCTGACGCGCCGTCTGTTGACTTTTCGCATCGCGAAAGTGGGCGACAACGACGGTGATGTTGTCGGTCCCGCCTGCGCTGTTGGCCGCGTCCACGAGATGACGACAAGTCTCGGTACTCGGGTGGCTCGCTCCCAGCAGGCGGGCGATGTCAGCGTCGCCGACGTGTTTGCTCAGGCCGTCGGAACAGAGCAGCACCGAATCGCCGAGGGTCAGGTCCGCGCGATCGACCTCGGGCGTCAACTCGCCCGAGCCTCCCCCGACGACGTTCCACAGCACATGGCTCCAGGGAGAGCCGTCGGGATCCTTGATGGCCCCGACCTCCACAAGTTGTTGCGCAATGGTGTGGTCGTGCGTGATCTGCTTGAGCCGTCCGCCGCGCAGCAGATAACAGCGACTATCGCCGGCGTGGACCACGTACATCCGCGGCCAGCACAGGTACGCCATCGTCAGCGTGGTGCCCATGCCGCGGCGTTCGGTGAAGCGCTCGCCCTCGGCGTTGACGCGCTCCTGGCAGTACCCCAGGGCGGCCTTGAGGTCGTCGAGAAACTGGTCTTCGCTGTCCTGACGCAGGCGGAAGAACCATTGCATCGTGTTGAGGATGTACGCGGTGAGGCTATCGACGGCGAGGGCGCTGGCGCGGCGCCCGGCGGCGTGACCGCCGACGCCGTCGGCGACCAGCAGCAGCCGGCCCTGCGAAGCCCCAAAGAGCCGCGTTTGCTCGTCCAGGCCGAGGCTGGTCTGATGGACCTGCATCGACTTGCTCAGGCTGGCGATCAGGAATTGATCTTCGTTCTCCGGCCGAACGCGACCGGGGTCGGTCAATCCCGCACAATCAATCTTGCCTTGCATGGCACTTCCCTCTCCCCCATCAGAGTAGGATGGGCGAACCGTCTCGAATGGTGCAGAAATCGTGCCGCGTTCGTTCCATAGAAAACCCCTCCCCCCAACCCCCTCCCCGCAACGGAGAGGGGGAGCAAGACAAACCACCCTTCTTCTCCCCCTCTCCGTTGCGGGGAGGGGGTTGGGGGGAGGGGTTTTCTACGGAGCGTGCCACGCTCGTTCCTGTTCTTATGGCCGGCCGGTAGTGTAGAATACAGGGAAAGACGCGGGCCGCACCCGCGTACGTAGAGAGACCGATCGCAACCAACTTCCGGGGCTTCGCCATGTCGCTTGCCGGTTCTTTCCTGATCGCCAGGCCAGTGCTGCGTGATCCCAACTTCGCCCACACGGTCGTGCTGATTCTGGCCCACAACGAGGACGGCGCCTTCGGCTTGGTGGTCAATCGTCCGGCCAAGGTGGAGAAGTTGGCCTTCCCCGTTTTTTCCGGGGGCCCCTGCCCTTCGCCCGGGCTCATCCTGCTGCACGGCCACGCTGACTGGGCCGAGGAAGGGATTGGCGCCCAGCAGATCGCGCCCGGTCTCTTTCTTGGCGATCCGGCGTGCCTGGACCGGGCGACCGCCGCCGCTCCCGAAACCGGGGTACGCCTGCGCGCCTACCAGGGCTACGCCGGTTGGGGCCCTGGCCAGCTCGAGGGCGAGCTGGCTGGCGGTGCCTGGGCGGTCATGCCGGCCAGGGGCGAATTGCTGTTCGACCTTCCCCTCGAAGCCATGTGGCAGGATCTGCTCCCGCCGCGTATCCCGCAACCGAGCCTCAACTGAAATCGGTGGATGGTGGGTGGTGGATGGTGGATGGTGCAAAAAGATGGTTCTGCTTCACCATCCACCGATTTTTCGCCAGCCCCTTGCCCCTCGCAGGCGCAGACCGGATAATCCCTCTCCGCCCCCCCGTGCCTTCTCCTGACCGCCGCCCGACCTCGCGCAAGGGACGCAGAGCGGCCCACAGGGCCGACGACATCTGGGATGTGGCTTCCAGTCCTATGTAGCTCGATGGAGGATCTGTAATGTACCTTTCCCCCCCGCGGCGCAGCCGACTCTGGCTCCTGGCCCTGGCCGGTTGCGCCCTGCTGTTCGCCCTCGCTCACGTGTTCCTGACACCCACGAACGCGGGCGGCGGCAAGCCGATGAAACCCGACGTCGGCAAGACCAGCTACGACCAGATCAGCCCTGTCATCCTGGGTCAGGAAACCTTCGCCGCCATGATGGCCAAGGACAAGGCGAACAAGGCCGCCGTCATGGCTCGCCAGATGGCCTTGCTCAAGGAACGCTACGATCTGACGCGAAAAGTCAGCGAAAAGGTCAAGATGACGCGCGGCAAACCGATCCCCGTCGGCCCGACGGCGCGGCTGCCGCAGGGCGTGACGTTCGAGGATCTGGCCAAGATGTCGTGCGACGAGATCCGCGAGAAGGGACTCTTCCCCAAGGGCTACCTGCCGCTGCCGCACCCGAATCATCCCGCCGGCGGCATGGTGTTCCCGCAGCATCAGATCAAGCAGTTCGCCCGTCTGGAGCGCTTTGACCTCGATTTCGACCTGCCCGAACACTTCCTCCCCGAGTTCCCGCCGGCCATCTTCCTGACGACGCGGCCGGACCTCGGCGACGTTTCGCAGGGCAAGGTGGTCACGCTGGAGAATTTTCAGGACATCTTCCAGGGCATCCTCAACTCGAAGGACATGGAAGGACTGCGGTTGCTGCTGACGCAGTTCCCGCAACAGCAATTCAATGCCACGCACGACCGCAAGACGAACATCCCCGAAGGCATGAAGGGCGTGACCTGCTTCGACTGCCACCTCAACGGCCACACGACTGCCGCGACGCACCTGGTCGGCGACATCCGGCCGCAGGCGCACCGCCGCCGCATCGACACACCGAGCCTGCGCGGTGTCCACGTTCAGCGACTATTCGGCTCGCAGCGATCGCTGAAAAGTGTCGGCGATTTCACGGAGTTCGAGCAGCTGGCGGCGTACTTCGACGGCGATCCGGTGTCGGCGATGATCAAGGGCATGAATCGGCTGGACCGCCCGACCGCAGTCCATTTCATGGCGGAGTTCCAGAACCTGCTGAACTTCCCGCCGGCGCCCGGCCTGGGCTGGGACGGCAAGCTCGATCCGCGGAAGTTCTCGGCCGATTCGCCGGAGATGAAGGGACAGACAATCTTCTTCGGCAAGGCTCGCTGCGCCGAGTGCCACCCGGCCCCCTACTACACCGACAACTCGATGCACGACCTCAAGGTGGACCGCTTCTACAAACCGCAGAAGATCAACGGCATGGTGGCGACGGCACAGGGCCCGATCAAGACGTTCACGCTGCGCGGCATCAAGGAGTCGCCGCCGTACTTCCACGACGGTCGCCTGCTGACGCTGGAAGACGTCGTTGAGTTCTTCAACCTCGTCCTGGAAGTGCAGTTGACGGCACAGGAGAAACGCGACCTGGTAGCGTTCCTGCGTCAGCTGTAACCGTTGCAGTGCTTGCGTGGTTTCGCCGCGGTTCGGAGAACCGCGGCTAGCAGCCCGTTGAAAAACCCCTCCCCCGGCCCCTCCCCGCCACGGAGAGGGGAGAGTTTGCTGGCTTGCCCCCCTCTCCGCTGCGGGGAGGGGCCGGGGGAGGGGTTTTTCCACGGGCTGTTAGATGCCCGGTGGCGGATCCAGAATGATGATTCCGCCGAGTTGGTAGGTGTTGGTGCGCAGTCCTCGCGCCTCGTTGGGGTGGCTCGCGATGTACATCGAGAGAAGGCACACCGGGTCGGAACTGTCGCCAGACTGCTCCAACTTGACCATCAGGCGACGCTTTCCAGAGCACTCGGGCTTGTCCGAAATGACTTCCTCTCCCGATTTTGCCGGCTGGTAGAAGACAAGAATCGTATCCTTTTTATTGTCGCTGAAGGCGTTTTCGGGATCCCGATCGGTGCTGTGGTTGTACTCATAAATCTCGCTGCATGCCTTCGCGATGTCGCCAATGCTCCCTTTGGCCAAGATCACTGCCCGGATCTCCGCAATGAGGTCTTTGGTCGGTTTGGAGAGCTGGCCCTCATTGTTCTTGCTGCCGGTCTTCAGTCTCATGTCTTTATTGACGATGCGCATCGGAACCTCGCTCGCGAGCCTTGAACCGTGACCGTAGCAACGCACTCCGGACCCGGTCATTTCCTCAGTGATTCTCGTAAGATACTTACCGGCGGCGGCGCCGGTCAAAGTAATTGTTCCTCGTATCCACCACACCCTGTTGGGGCCGCTCAGCGCAGGAACCGCGCATAGATGTCGAAGCGTATCACGCGCTCCCCCAGCGCGCGTGCGGGCAACAACGTCGTTGCCGCCCCCGGCGAGCGCCACATGAAGGTCTCGTTCCAGCCCGCGAGAGGTTCGTTCGCCTTGCCTCGCTCCATCGCCTGACGGACGTAGTCCGCGACCCAGCGAACCGCCTCCGGCGAACCTTCCAGCAAGGTGCTCCCGACCGCCCCTGTCCCCGTGATCCCCTTGGCACCCGTGAGGCTGTCCTTCTTCGTCAACTTTGCCAGCACCGTCTGACAACGCGTGGCCATCGCCTTGCCCTTGGCGTCGTCGTCACCGTAGACGAACGCCACGCCCACGTCGTTCTGCGGTTGAGCCGCGAGGGTCGCCAGGCCGGTCACCGAGACCGTGCTGTTGCCCAGCGTGGACTGGATGCCGAGCCAGACGACGGCCCGAACGTGGCGCACCTCCGCCCGCGGCGCCAGCGTCGGCTGCACCCCAGGGCGGATCGTCTTGCTCGTGACGCGATAGCGGTAGCACTCCGAGTTGAGCCACAGCGCCCCGAGCGTGGCCCCATCTTTTTCCCCAATGAGGATCATATTTGTCGAATCGCACTCGCCCA
>DASPXY010001444.1:0-2572 GCA_035637055.1 Gemmataceae bacterium
AACGCGAAAGCCGTCGGCGAGATCATGACCGAGGGGCGCAAAGCGCAGGGGGTCCAGTCCGACGTGCCCAGCCGGCGCGAGGTCGCCTGCGCAGTGGTGCAGAAACTCGCCGAGCGCATGGGCAACGAAGACCGCCTCACCCTGGTCGCCTTCGACGAGCAGGCGTATCCCCTCGCCACGAACCTCGCGCCGACGGCCCACGAGGACTTGCGGCTGGCGGTGCGGCGGCTGGCAACGGTCGGCGGCGGCGGCACGGCGGTCGGTCGCGGGCTGGCGGCGGTGCGCAGTCAGCTGGCGGTGTCGCTCGACGTGCAGCACACCCACAAGCTGATCCTGCTGACCGATGGCGAGGACCAGCAACCGGAGCTGGCCCTGGAGGAGGCGAAGGCGCTGGGCAGCGAGCACGGCGTGCCGATCGTCGCCTTTGGCACCGGCGAGTGCAAGGTCGCGTTCCTCACGAACCTCGCCAAGACGACGCTGGCGGGCGCCTTCAACCACATCCAGAACGAGACCGACGCCGAGCAGTTTTTCCAGCAGGTGTTGACGGGGCAGAAGAACGTGCAGGCGACGGAGGTAGCCCTGCGATTGTGGCTCTCGCCGGAGATCCAGGTGCGCGAGTTATACCGAACGCGGCCCGAGATCCTCTACGTCGGCGACGTTGTGCCCGACGCCTCGAACCAGGTCGAACTGCGGTTGGAGCAGATGGAGCGCGGCAAGGCGTACGAGTTTCTGTTCCGCTGCACGCTGCCAAAGCGCAACACCGACCAGCGCTTTCGGATCGCCAAGGCCAGCCTCGTTTATGACCTGCCGGCGGAGGCGCGGAAGGAGGAAACGGTCGAGGGCAACATTGTGGTGGAATACACCGGCGACGAGGAGCGGGCCCGCGAGCGCAGCGGCGACGTGCGGCGCGTGCTGGCCCGGGCGGAGGTGCAACGCCAGGTGTTATTCCTGCAAGGGCGCATCGATTCCATTCGCCGCGGCACCGCGACCGACCGCGATCGCTCGCAGGTGGCCGCGCTGCTGCGGTCGCTGATTACCAAGTTCGAGGAGTTCGGCGAGAAGGCGATGGCGAACCAGTATCGCGAGTTGCAGGCCGAGTTCCTCCGCCTGGGCACGATCTCGCAGGAGATGCTCAATCGTTCGCTGGCGGCGTCGTCGCGCGTCGATACCGCCGCCACGGCCCAGGACATCGACTTCTAATGAGCGAACGGAACTAACTCCGCCGCCTGGAGGACGGCGGGGATAAACCCCGCCGCTCGTTGGATTTGTGACGAGCCGCCGGGTTTATCCCGGCGGTTCTGTCCGCCCGAGAGGGTTGTCCTCGCTGGCGCTTCGGGCTCCCAACCAACGGTCATTTCCGGCAAACCAACAACCCCTCCCGGGCGTAGCAACTCCAGTATGTGGTTAGCGCATCGGCGGTGTTAAAAACAACTCGACGTTCCGTCTTCGATTGATAGAAACAACCGAATACGGGCGCGCCTGACCACTCGGGCCGCAATCCTGACACCGGCCTCACGATCTTTCGGTCGTGGGCCTATTTGAAGCACGCACGCAAGCCCGTGGAGGTAGTCCCTTGGCCCTGCTGTTCTTTGCCATTACCCTCTTCGTCAGCGCTTTCCTGCTGTTCCTCGTGCAACCGATCATCGGCAAGATGATCTTGCCCAAACTCGGCGGCACGCCTCAGGTGTGGAACACCTGCATGGTGTTCTTTCAGACGGCGCTGCTGGCCGGTTACTTCTATACGCATACCGTCAGCACCTACCTGAAAACGCGCACCCAGATCATCGTTCACTGCATTCTGCTCCTGGTGCCGTTCATCATCCTGTTGCCCTGGGGACCGTTCAACGTCGTCGCCTGGGTGCCGCCCTCCGGCGGCAATCCCGTCTTCGCCACCCTCGTGCTGCTGGCGATCGTCGTCGGCATCCCGTTCTTCGTCGTCGCCACGAGCGCGCCCCTCCTGCAGAAGTGGTTCGCGGCGACCGGCCACCCGGCAGCCAAGGATCCGTACTTCCTCTACGGCGCCAGCAACCTCGGCTCCATGCTCGCCCTGCTCGCCTATCCGGCCCTCGTCGAACCCTTCTTCCGCCTGCAATCGCCGATTCGGGATGGCGTGGCGCCCTTCGACCTCGGCACGCAGAGTTGGCTGTGGACCGTCGGTTACATCGTCCTCGTCGTCATGATCATCGGCTGTGGCGCGATGGTCTTCCTGGCGCCGCCGTCGGTCGCTCTGGCGGGCGGCCACGGTAGGCCAGGTGAGAAGGAGGCATCCGCGGTGGTCGAACCGCCGCCCCCAGGCCCGGAGATGGCCGCCGGCGAGAAACCTGTGACGGAGCCTGGCCCGACAGGCGGTGAGCCTGCACCCCCGGGACCGACGGCAAGTGGAGTCACCGCCACCCCACCCGCCCCGGCACCGACTCCGGCTCCCCCGCCGCCAGCGCCCAAGCCAGGCCCGAGCACAGCCATCAAGAAGGGCACCAAGCAGGGCAAGAAGGGCGGCAAGCACCACCACAAGCATCAGCGCCCCGAGCCGCAACACCAACAACAGCAACAAGCCATCGCCGAACCGCGGGTC
>DASPXY010001445.1:0-3768 GCA_035637055.1 Gemmataceae bacterium
AAGACCTCCAGCAAAGTGCTCATGAGAGTCTCCCCCTGGAACGGCGGTTTGCCGGTGAGGCACTCGTAGAGAATGGCTCCCAGCGCCCACACGTCCGCCGCCGGCCCCACCTCCTTGGTTTTCCCGGCCGCCTGCTCGGGAGCCATGTAATTCGGAGTGCCGATCACTGCGCCGGAGTGGGTCTGGCCCACTTCATCGAGTTTCTTGGCGAGCCCAAAGTCCGTCAACTTGGGCGTGCCCTCCTCCGTCAGGAGCACATTCGCCGGCTTCAAATCGCGGTGGACGATGCCCCGGAGATGGGCTGCGTGCGCGGCCCGTGCTAATTGCTGGACGAGGGCGGCCGCTTCGGCGGCGGCGGCGAGCGGCGTGCCCTTCAGTTTGTTCGCCAGGCTCCCGCCAGCGCAGCACTCCAGGGAGAAGAAGGGCCTGCCGTTGTGCTGGCCAATCTCGAAAATCTGAACGATATTGGGATGTTGCAGCCGCGCCACCGCCTCGGCTTCCGTCTGGAAACGGGCCAGGTGTTCGGGGTCCACGTAAGCGCCCCCGCGGCGCCATCTTCAGGGCGACGAGGCGTTTCAGCCCCAGGTGACACGCCTTGTACACCACGCCCATGCCACCCCGGCCCAGAAGGTTGAGGATCTCGTAACCGGGCACGGCAGGGGTGTCCCCTCCTGGAGGAGGCAGATGCTGGACATCGTGAGCACACGTGGTAGGCGAAGCGGCAGAACCGCGGGACAGAGCCAGGGCCCGAAGGGCGAGCGAAGGGGGCGTCTCACGATCGCCAGAATCCGGGGGCATGTTGCCCGAAGCGGATGGGTTATCACCAATCCGGCGCAGAAACGACTCGCTGCTCACCGTCGCTGCGATGCGCTCTTTGAGCGGCCCTATCAGTTCGGGACAACGCTCACACAGGTGCTCGACAGTGACTTGCTGTCCCTGTTTGCGGAGGGCCTGCCAAACCGAGAGCAATTCCTGCAGGCGCGACTCAGTTGTCATGGGTTTCCCTCGTGAGCACCGCTTGATGGGAGGGCGGGGCGGCGCTTCCATTACTAGGCCTCGTGCTGGGGCACGACCAGCTGTCAACGACCCGCTCCAAGGTGCGCTGAGCGGTCCCGGACTCCTATTCTGAGCGTCCCATCCCTCGTACCCGGAACCCTTCGCCGATCTCCAACAGCAGCCGCACGACCTCTTCCACATCGCTGGCCGTGGTGCGCCAGTTGACGAAGCACAGCCGCAGGGCCAGCTGACCCTGTAGCCGCGTCGAGGAGAGGAACGCCCGCCCCGTCGCCCGCACCTCGTCAAGCAGCGCCGCGTTCAGCGCGTCCAGTTCCGGCGCAGCAATACCGGCCGGGGCGTAGCGAAAGGCGACGATGCTCAGCTGCCTGGGACTGAGAATCTCGAAGACGCCGGCATGCTCCAGCAGGGCCTGGGCGTACTCGGCCAGGCCGCAACAGTGACTTACCAGATCGCGAAACCAGCCGACTCCGAGCACCTTCATCGATAGCCAGATCTTCAGGGCACGGAAGCGGCGCGTCAGCGCCAGACCGTGGTCGGCAAAGTTCACCTCGTCAGCGCCCGGTTCGACATCCTTCATGTACTCCGGCCGCAGGGCGAAGGTCTCGCCGAGGCGCCGACCATCGCGTATCAGCACACAACCGACCTCAAATGTCTGCCCAAACCACTTGTGCGGATCGAGCGTGATCGAGTCGGCACGGCCGATGCCGTCCAGCAGTGCCCGTCCTTCCTCGGTCAGCACCGCCGCCCAGCCGTAGGCCGCATCCACGTGCAGCCACAGCTGCTGCGCGCGACAGACGTCAGCGAGGGCCGCGAGCGGATCGACGGTGCCGGTGTTGGTCGCGCCGGCGTTGGCGATGACGGCCCAGGGCAGGCGGCCGCCGGTGCGATCTTCAACGACCGTAGCGCGCAGCGCCGCGGGATCCAACGCAAACGCGCGCGTTGCCGGCACTGGCCGTATCTGGTCGGGCCGCAGGCCGATGACGCGCGCGGCGCGGTCCGCCGACCAGTGCCGATGCTCGGTGACGTAGAGCACCGCCCGGCCGCGTTCCTCGAAGCTCAGCCGCTCGCGGGCCACGACCAGCGCGGTCAGCGTCGCCTCCGAGCCGCCGCCGGTAAGGATGCCCTGGGCTTCCGGCGGACAGCCGAGGAACTGCTTGAACCAGTCGAGGACCAGTAATTCGACCTGCGTCGGCCCTGCCGCCTCCAGCCAGACGCCCGCGAAGAAATTGACGCCCGCGCACAGCCAGTCGCCGAGCATCGACAGCGGCGTCGGCGCCCCGGGAATGAACGCGAGGAAGCGCGGATGGTTGACGCGCATCGCGAACGGGGCCACCTTCTCCTCGAACTCGGCGAGAACCCGAGCGAAGTCGGCTCCCTCTTCCGGGGGTGGCTCACGAAGGCGCGCCTCCATCTCAGGGCGCGTGGCGGTGGTACCGGTCGATTGTTCTGGCAGCGTGGTGAGGTGGTGCAACACCCAGTCAGTGGTCTGGGCGGTACACGCACGGAGGGCCGCAGGGTCGGGGTGGGGGAGCGGACGGCTCAGGCGGCGGCGCAACCGCTCCAGGTCGGTAGCGTCAATCGTGGTGTGCCTGGCGCTGGTGCTCGGCGACGCGGTCCTCGGCGATGTGCCAGCCGCAATCGTCGCAGGTGGGGGCCTTATCGTAACAGTGATCGCAATAGAACGGTCCGCCGTGGAAGAATTGCTCCAGGCGCTCGCGGTCTTCGAGGCTCAGGTCGCCGGGGTCGCGCGGCAGCGGCAGCTCGTCGCCGCAGCCCTCGCAGTTGCGCAGGTTCACGCGCTGGATCAGTGGGGCGTAGTAGTCGTGCAGGCCGCGCGTCACCATGCCGGCGCCGTTACAGAGCGGGCAAGCGGTGTTCATCTGCGCGGCGATCGCCTTGCGGATGAAGGCGCTCTTGTTGGGAAGTTTGTTCAGGAAGTCAGCGAGTTCCGCCTCGACCTTGAACGCGACGACCGCCGTTTTGATACTCTTTTTGTCCCGGGCCATGATGTTGCTCTCTGCCGGCTTGCCATCACTCTTCTAAAGATAGTGTACCCGTTCGTGCGCGGCGCCGCAAGCGCTGCGGCCACCACAGTCCAAGCCGGAGGTGTCGCACGAAACGGCAGAATAGGCACGCCGAGGCAGTTCAGGACACGACGCCGCGCCGGAGCTGGCTCGCCCATGCCAACCCGACCGCAGGATCCGGATTGAAGAAAAGCGGGGCGTCAGGGCTTCTTCGCCTTGAGGAAGTCGAGCACCTCAAGGGCGGTGCGCGGCTCCAGGCGGTAGGGCGTGCCGCGCCCCTCGTAGAAGCCATAGCGCTCGACCATGTACGGCACCAGCAGGCCGTAGGTCAGCATCTTGCCGGTATCGAGGTTCGTCACGGTCGCGACGGAACCGCTTTTCGTGTCGTCGTAAAACGGCGACGGCTGGATGCCCTTGGTTGACTTCACGACTACCTTGAAGCGCCGGCCGTGATAGACGAACTCGGCGCCTTCCTGCTTGTTGGTGCGCTGCCAACGGCCGATCGCGCCGAACGTATGCAGCTGGCGAGCCAACTCCTGGTGAGTGAGTTTCAGTTCATCGACGACGTACTGATTGTCCATCGCCAGGATGTCGAGCAATTTCTCATCCTTGCCGAGGAAGCCGGCACGCGAGCCGACATCGGACTTGGCGCCCGGACGCATGTCCTTCTCCAGGTCCGCGATGCTGCGGCCGTTGATCTCCTTGAGCGTTCGCAGCAGCGCCGTCG
>DASPXY010001446.1:0-11497 GCA_035637055.1 Gemmataceae bacterium
TGCGGGCGAGGAGTTGTGCGCCGTGCTGGTCTCGAGTCGGGGGCCAGTCAGCAAGTTCGCCGGTCACGAACTCGGCGGCGTGCCGCTGGACAGCCTGACCCTCCGCGGGCGCCGACTCCTGCTTTGCCGTGCGGGGCGGTCGCTGCTCCTGTGCGACGCGATCGGCCAGCAAACGCGCGTCGCCACCAGCGACGCGCTGCCGTGGACCGCCAGGGCCGACGCTCATGGGCGCGTGGCCATCTGCTCCGGCCATGATGCCTCGGAAGGCACTGGCCGTTGGTTCGTGCAATTGTGGGATTTGGGAGGGGAAAATACCCTGATCGACCAGTCGGTGACAGAAGCGCTCGCCGCGCACCCGCTGCTGGTCGGCCGCTACCTGTTCACGGTCGAGGCGCTGCAGGCGCAGGGACGGCATACGCTCTGGCTGACGCGGCGTCGCCTGGAGAACAAACGCCGCTGAGCAGTCTGCGACGGGCACTCTTCCGATGGGCGGACGCTGGTCAAGGGAGCGTGGCCTCGCTCATCCCCCCAACCTTGGGTAGCTGTCCGCCTCCCAGGAGTTGGGATCGTGTCCATTGGGGGCACTCAGGGGCACCTGCACGACTCGCCAGGCGTCCGCGACCACCCAGAAGGGCTTGCGGCAATCCTGCCCGTGAACCCAGACGATCTCGGCTTGCAATGGCTCCAGGGCTCTTGCCAGGAGATTGCGGTCCAGGAGGACGCTGAAGACCCATCCTGGTCGCGGTTCAGGCGGGAATCCGCCATCCCCCTTACACTGCGAACACGCGCCGGCCGCACCTGTGCCTTGTCCGTGGCACTGTGGGCACTGTACCGGCCAGACGGGCGCGCCAAGGTACTCCTTCAACTCATGCAGGTAGAAACTGGTGGAGCGGCCAACGGGATCGATAAAGTGGAGCAACTGCGCCGCCACGACCGGCGGCGCTGGCTCGAAATCTGCTGCTTTGCCGGCAAGGAACACGAGGACGCGGCCGTTGGTCGCTACCGACCATACCTCACCGTCGCGCTCGACCAGATAAGGCTGGTGCCCGTGAGGGGTGCGGGATCCAGGCATCGTCAGTTTCCACAGCCAGTGTTTGCCACTCATTGGAAAGACACCTCCCGCACAACTCGTTGACGTCGAGGGTGGACAGGACGCCCCAGTCGGCGTGCGCCTGCTGGTAGCGTCGGGCCGATTCTTTATCAAACGGGAACTGCGGCGGCGCGGGTGGCCTCGGCGCGGCCTTTCTGAGCGTGCTCAGCAAGGCGGGTTGGCGGTACAGCAGCGACACCTCGGCGGCTGTCAGCGGCCGGTTGAACAGCGCCAGCTCGTCCAGCAGACCGATGTAATTGACGGCGACATAGATGCCGGCCTTGTCGATTTCCCAGCCCATCGCCAGGTCGCGGTCGGCGATCACCCCGATACTCTTGCCATCGATATACAGGATCGCTTTTGCGTTCTTCTTGCCGGTGTCGAGGTTCTCCCAGGTCAGCGCGACGTGATGCCATTTCCCCACCTTGAAGCCGACGCCCGGCACGCGCACCATCGGCGCGGCGGGGTCCGACTCGGCGATGCCTTTTTCGCCCGCGGGGACGACGGGAAAAACGCCCATACGCAGGTCGCGCGGTTTGGCGTCGTTGAAATCGAACCAGATGCCGCCGTTGTTGGCGCCCTTCTGAGTGATCTGAATGGGGTCGCAAAAGGAGGTTTTGAGGAGCTTGTTGGGATCGGTGTTGACCCAGACCGAGACGGCCCCGCCCCAGCCGCCTTTTTTGAAGGCGAGGTTGCCCTTGGCCGGGAAGAAGGCGCGGCCGTTACGCGGCAGGACGTCGGTCGCTTCGAGAGCGCCGCCCGCGATGCCGCGGCCACGAGCGATGCGAAAGATGTCGGGTGTCATGCCCTTCTTGAACTCGAATTGCCCCTTTTCGGTCGGGTGGTTGAAGCGCGTGCTGAAGGTCAGTTCGCCGCCGCCGAAGTCCGCCTTGACCGCCTCATCGAACGAGGCGTACAGGGTGACCGCTTTGCGCAGCGCAGCCTCGTCGGCATCCCCGGCTCGAACCGGAGCGGCGAGAAGGAGAAGAGTGCAGACAAGGGCTGCCCATTCGAGTCGGGGTGTCATGAGCTGTTGTCCTCCACAACGGGGAGCCGGTCAGGCGGGTATCGTCGAGGGCGAGAGGCCCCAGCGGCAGGTTACGCTTTTCGGAGGTGGTCGGCCACGCCGTTGAGGGAGTGGAAAGCTCGAAGCGAAGGGAAGTCGGTCAGAAAGCCGTTTCTGCGCGCCAGTAGGTGCCGCGAGCCGAGCGGCACGAAGGTTGTGCCGCTCGGCTCGCGGCACCTACGCCGCGCACACGTTCTCATGGGTGAACCATCGGCAGCGGGCCGTAGGGAGCCGTCGAAGGCGGAGGGAGTTCCTCGACAACGGGCACCTGCGGCGGGCCGTGGCGGCACGATTCGCCGAAGAACGCCCGGCACGATCCGAACACGAACGTCAGGTTCGAGCGCAGGCTGCCGCAGGTCGGCAAGGTGTGGTGCGACCAGCAACCGACGCCGAAGCGCTGGGCGATGTTCCGCACCGGCCGCGGCTGGACCGGATCGAACTCCAGAGGCGGGTACAGCGGCGGCGTGTAGGGGGGCGGGCCAACCTGGGTCGGCGGCGTGACCGCCGGCGGCGCCGTCTGCGTGTGCGGATAAAACACCTGACCCGGAGTGCCGTAGGGCTGTTCCGAGCCGCCGCCGATGCCGAAGAACCGCAGCGTGTCGCGGACGGGATGCCAGCCGTGCCCTTGGGGCTGGGGTGCCGGCATTTCCTCCGACGACATCGTCACGGTCGAGTCGTCCTCCGGCATGGGCTCGACGGTCGTCGAGATGATCTGCACGTTGGGATCGAGCACCGGCCCAGGAGCGCCGACGGGCTCCTTCGCTGGGGCAAGCGTAGCCCCGAATGCCAGGCCAACGAGGACGAGCGGACAGCGCCAGCGCTTCATCAGCATCCCTCCCTGTCTGAACCTGCCGAGTTCCACTATTCTTTAGGAAGTATCGGTCAGGAGAGATGGGAGGTTGATGGCACGGGAAGTGGTGGCCGGAAATGCGCTGGGCGCAGGCGTCAATACCGGCACACCCGCGAAGTTTTGCCAGGGTTGCCCAGTCCGCGCGGCTACGCTACAGGGAGGGACGATGGCCAGCTACCAGGGACACCTCACCACCTCGTCGGTCCTGGGGGCTGCCTACGGCGGCCTGGGTTACGTCTACGGGAACCTCGACTGGGGACAGGCGTTCCTGGGCGCCGGGCTGACGGCGATGGGCGGACTGATGCCGGACCTGGATAGCGACAGCGGCGTGCCGGTGCGTGAGCTTTTCAGCCTCGCCGCGGCCGCCGCACCATTCCTGCTGTTCGGCCGGCTACAGGCCGGCGGCTTCACGCTGGAACAGACGATTGTCGTCTGCGCGGCGGTTTATTTACTCATCCGTTACGGCGTCTCCGAACTGTTTAAGCGCTACACCGTCCATCGCGGCATGTTCCATAGCGTGCCGGCGCTGCTGATTGCCGGCCTGCTGGTTTTTCTCAGCTACCACAGCCCGGCGCGCTGGCTGCGCTACTACCTGGCCGGCGGCGTCATGCTCGGCTTTCTGTCGCATTTGGTCCTCGACGAGTTGTACAGCGTCGATTTCATGGGCGTGCAGATTCGCCTGAGCAAGTCCGCGGGCAGCGCCATGAAATTTTGGTCCTCGGACTGGGCGGCCACCGCCGGCACGTACCTCCTGCTCCTCGGGTTAGCGTTCGCCGCCTGGATCCATCTCGATTATCTCCAATAGGCGTTGTCCACGCCGCGAATCACTTGCCGAGGCGGAACGTCTTGACGGCGCCGTCGAAGACGGCATCGAACCCTTCACCTCCTTGCGCCAGCGCGCTGCCGGTAATGACCAACATCTTGTTGTTCATGGGGAGAAAATAGCCGCACTGCCGCAAGCGTCTGCCTTGCTGGTCAGTCTCGAAGATCAGCTTCATCCCCTCAAGCCCTTTGTCGGTCTTGAACTTTTCCCGGCGGAGCAAGCGAAAGGTGGGAAATACCTTGGGCAAGGTCGCGAGACTGCCCTCGGTGTACGCCTCGACGGTGCCGGTGAACGCTTCCTCGACACAGTTCAGGTTGACGGCAAAACCATCTTTGGCTGGCCCAACCACGGCCTTGTATTTGAGGCCCCCGAAATCGATGATCTTCCAGCCTGACGGGGGCACGTACGAGAAACCGCCATCCTTCTCGTAATGCCGGCCCGGTTCACCGCCGCGAGCATCGCAACCAACCACCACCAGGCAAGAACTGATCAGCACGGCCACGCACAGCAAGCGCTTCATGGGTGTGTTCTCCTTGGGTCGCCGCGAGAAAGCGGTTCGCCGCCTCCGCCCAGACGGCCTAACTCCGAGAGGTGAGGCGCGTTGGCTGGGCTTATCCCGGCATTCTACCTCGACGGTCGGCGGCGCGAAGGGTCGAACCGAGAAAAAGGCCGCACCCGCTCGGGAAGGGTTCCTGGGATTCGGAGAGGGCAACCATTGCCGAGACGGTTTCGCGGCGGTTGGCGCTCCCCTCTGGCGGCGGCAGGACGGCCGCGCGATAATGAACCTCGCGGAGCAACTCGGTTTCGTGAACTGGGAGAAAGCAATGGTCCGGTACACGTCGCTACTGGGAAGTGTATTGTTCGTGGCGGTCGCTGCAGGCGCGGTCCAGGAGCTAACCCCGGTCCGCGAAGGTGTCGTCGCGGATCAGTTGCGTGAGCACTGCCGGCGGCTACTCAAGGCGATCAAGGCCCTGGATGGCCCGTTGCCGGCAGCGACCGTCAACGGCCTGGAAGCTCTGCTCGCCCGCAAGTCCGTCAACCCCGAAATGGAGATCGAGACGATCCAGCAGCTCCTCGATCCGCACTGCCTCGTCAGTGTCACGATCAACCCCGAGAGTCGCGTCAAGGCAGCGCGCGGCGCCGCCGAGGCGCTGCTGCTGCGTGATCGCGACGTCTTCTTTCTCGTGAAGGTCCACAACGAGGCCGGCGTGACTCATGCGCTGACCGCGACCGGGCCGCAGTTGCGCGGCGAGATCGGGGCGGGGAAGGGCCGGTGGCTGGAGGGAACGATCCACGGCGCCGCGCCGCTGGCAAAGACGCTCAGCGGCGCGCGCGTCGAGTATGCCCTGTTGCGATTGCGGGCCTACGAGACCGGCAAGCGCGAGGCGACGTTGGCGTTCGATGTGGGCCAGGGAACGCAGGATCTGGGTTTTCGCGCCGAGGTGCCGATCCTCTTCACGGTGCGCGAGGCCAAGCGCTGAGGAGGGCTCACCAACGGTTCCGGGACGCCGTGATGCCGGCCGCTTGCCGGCACCAGGTTAGCCAACGGTGGGGAGGGCGCTTTCGTGGACCTCCGCCACCAGGGCGGCCAGGCCAGCGTGGCGATCGACGATGGCAGCGGCGCCGACGGTGTCGGCGAACGCCTCCTCCTCCGCCGTTACGCCGTCGCCGACCAGCACGACCTTGAAATCGGTCCCGGTCAGGGTGAGTTTGGCACACGTCAACCAGCCGCTCTCGCCGCGCAGGTCCGTTTCCAGCACCACGACCTGCGGGCGCAGCGCATGCGCCAGGCGTCGGGCCTCGACGCCGGAACTGGTCAAGTGGACTTCCCAGCCCAGGCGGCGGAAGTGGCGCGAACTAAGCGCGGACAGGGCGGAATCGGCGTAGGCCAGCACCAAACGCGGACGAAAACTCATCGGCCTCTCTGTTCGAGCGATCATCAGGAATCCTCTCCCATCTCAATCCGGACTTCGTCGATGGCGTTACTCAATTCGTTTCTCAACTTTAGGACACACTCTTCTACCAGGTTGTTCGTTGCGCGAAAAAAATCTTGCCGCTTTTCTGCCCTGGGGATGAATCTTGGGGGCAATCTTGTAAGCCAACTTTCACCTGCGGCGCGTCTTGCTCCCCTCGCCCCTTGCGGGAGAGGGGTTGGGGGTGAGGGGGATTGCCAAGGACTGTTCCCAAGCGTTTACCCCTCACCCCCAACCCCTCTCCCGCAAGGGGCGAGGGGAGCGAGTGGTTTCTCGCCACTTTATCCTTGCCTGGGCCTTTCCTACGGGCTAAAAGCACGCCACGGACACGCAACCGCAGGACGATCCCTCGAGCCTGAATCGAATGCGGTGGGTTGCTTGACGCCAGCGGAGGGCCTGCCGCTGTTCAATACTCCGAGGAGCTACCGGCATGGCGAAAAAGACAGCCTCTCCCAAGAAGACGACCCATTCTACCGAAGCTGACAAGGCCAACGTAGCCCTGATCAAGCAAGTTCTCGCCGCCACGGGCGGCGTTCTGCGGCTGGCGCCCACCTGGGTGCCGCGATCGTTCCTGATGCCCGGCCGCCGTCTCAAACTGGCCCAAAAGGATCTCTACGCTTTCGGCGCCAACCGTGGCGGCATCGACGAGCGTTGGTTCGGCTCGACGACCCCGGCCGCCAACGAAAATCGCACCCCCGACGAGGGCTTCAGCTACGTGGTCCATGAGGGCAAGCGAGCGTTTACGCTCAAGGATGCGGTCGAGGAGGCGAAGGCCGGCATCGTCGGCCCGGCGATCTGGGAGCGGTACCAGCGCTGGCCGGTCTACAGCAAGTTCTTCGACAACCTCGGCCCCATTCCGCACCACATGCATCAGAGCAATTCTCAGGCCGGTCTGGTAGGTCAGCAGGGTAAGCCCGAGTCGTATTATTTTCCACCCCAACTCAACGCCACCGGCAATAACTTTCCGTACACCTTCTTCGGCCTGGAACCGGGCACGACGAAGGCCGACGTGCGCCGCTGTCTGGAGCGCTGGAACGAGGGCGACAACGGCATTCTCGACTACAGCAAGGCGTATCGGCTCAAGCCCGGCACCGGCTGGCTGGTGCCGCCCTGTCTGCTGCACGCGCCCGGTTCGCTGGTGACGTACGAACCGCAATGGGGCAGCGACGTCTTCGGCATGTATCAGTCGATGGTCGAGGGCCGCTACGTCCCGTGGGAGTTGCTGGTCAAGGACGTTCCCAAAGATCGGCACCACGATCTCGATTACCTGATCGAGCAACTCGACTGGGAGGCGAATGTCGATCCGAGTTTCAAGGACCACCACTACCTAGAGCCGATCGTTGCCGCCGGCGGTGAGGGCGATGGCTACGTCGATCGCTGGATCGTCTATGGCAAGGTGGGCGGCGAGGAACTGTTCAGCGCCAAGGAGTTGACGGTCAACCCGGGCGTGAAGGTGACGATCAAGGACGGCGGAGCCTATGGCCTGATCGCGGTGCAGGGCAGCGGCTGGATTGGCAAGCAGCGGTTGCATACGCCGGCAATGATCCACTTCGGCGATCTGACCGAAGACGAGGTGTTCGTCACGCACGAGGCGGCACGGGCCGGGGTGGTGTTCGACAACAACGGCACTGAGCCGCTGGTAACACTGCGTTACTTCGGCCCCGGCACGAACCCGCAGGCGCCCGCCGTCGGTGATCACAAGAAGAAATAACCGGGAAGTGCTGATTTATCGGTTCGCGAACCGATAAATCGGCACTCACCATCTGAGTCAGGAGACACATCATGAAGAAGAAACTCTCGATCGGTAGCTGGGCGTACATCTTCAACCAGGAGCAGCCGACGCTCGATTTCCATGTCGTGCTGCACAAACTCCAAGATCTTGGATATGAGGGAGTGGAGTTGGGATCCTTCGGCGCCCACCCGACGCCGTTCTCGCACCCGACGCAGGCTGATCGGCAGCGTCTCAAGAAAGAGGTCGCTGACCACGGTCTGGAGTTCTCCGGCATCGCGGTCGATCTGTGGAGTTTCAAGCAGCCGGGGCCGTCGATCCTCGACGAAAACCCGACGCCGTACATGGCGGCGTTCCTTGGCTTCACCGTCTTCGGCAGCGACCTCGGCATCAAGACGATTCGCGTGGACGCCGTCGAGCCACCGGACTTCTTCCAGAAGTCGAAGATGGATCCGAAGGTCGGGATGGAGCGCATCGTGAAGGTCTGGGACAAGTGCAGCAAGATCGCCGCCGACCACGGCATGAACATCTGCTGGGAGTTCGAGCCGGGCTTCCTGTTCAACAAGCCGTCGGAGATCCTGCAAATCGTGGAGGCGGTGCGGGCGAAGGGCAACTCGAACTTCGGCGTGCTGTACGACACCTGCCACGCCCACATGTGCGCTGTGGTCGGAGCCAATCAGCCCGCGCCGAAGGAGACGCTCCCCGGCGGCGAACTGGAATTGCTGGAGAAGCTGAAGGGCAAGATTACGCACGTCCACCTGATCGACTCGGACGGCAGCCTGAACGAGCACAACACGAGCACGCACAATCCGTTCGGCACGGGGAAGCTGAACTTCGACAAGTTGATGCCGGCGCTGAACCAGGCCGGCGTGCCGCATGACTGGTGGGCGATCGATTTGTGTTTCTGGCCGCACGCCTGGGACGTGACGGCCGAGAGCAAACGTTTCCTGGACAAGCTGCGGCAGAAGTACGTGGCGTGACGGCAAACTTCAAGCCCACGGGCCGCAGTCCGTGGGTGGTCATTGCGGAAGGATCCACCATGACTCCGACGACAGCGCCAACGCTGGATACCCTGGCCGATTTACTCCACCACCTCGGCGACATCCCGCTGGAGCGGATTCGCTTGCGCCCTGCGCCGGGCACCGCGACGGAGCAGGATGTGATTGCCGCGCTGGACGGGCCAGACAAGCGGTTGTACGAACTGATTGATGGCGTCCTGGTGGAGAAGGTTATGAGCACCAGGGAGGCACTGCTTGCCGGCGTTCTCGTTCATTACCTTTGGGATTTCGTGGAGGAGGATGATCTGGGCCTGGTGCTACCTGCGGACGGTGCGCTACGGCTTCAGCTCGGCCTCGTTCGGATCCCCGATGCCTGCTTCATCTCCTGGGATCGCCTGCCCGAAGGGCAACTGCCCGACGAGGCCATCGCTGGGGTCGTCCCGGATTTGGCCGTCGAAGTCTTGAGCGAGGGGAACACGAAAGCGGAGATGGACCGCAAACTCCGCGATTATTTCGAGACGGGCGTACGTCTCGTATGGTTCATTCAACCGAAGACCCAGACGGCCACCGCCTACACCTCGCCAACGAAATCGCGACGCGTCGGCAAGGAGCAGGCGCTGGACGGTGGGGACGTCCTGCCGGGCTTCCGTTTGTACTTGAAGGAACTGTTTGCTCGCGCCAAACGCCGGCAGCGCAAGGGCCGCTGACCGACCAAGAGGGAGATTGCCATGAAGTCCGTGTTGGTATTGCTTGCCCTGCTCGGCGGCCCACCCGCGACCGATACCCTCGAAGCGCGTCTCGCGCCGCTCGCGAAGGCCCACAAGGGCAAGGTCGCCATCGCCGTCAAGCACTTGACGACCGGCGAGAGTTACTCCCTCCTCGGCGACGAGCCGATGCCGACCGCCAGCCTCATCAAGTTCCCGCTGCTCGTCGAACTCTACCTGCAAGTGCTGGAGATGAAGGTCAAGCTGTCCGACATGGTCACCTATCGCGAGAAGGACAAGGTGCCCGGCTCCGGTATCCTGACGTATCACTTCAGCGACGGTGCGACCTTCGCCCTGCGCGACGCGGCTCGCCTGATGATCGCCTACTCCGACAACACCGCGACGAACCTCGTCCTCGATCGCATCGGCATCGACTCGACCAACAAGCGCATGGACAGCTGGGGCCTGAGGGAAACGCGCATCAACGCCAAGGTGTTTCTCGGCAGCAAGACGTCGGTCAACCCGGAGCGCTCGAAGAAGTACGGCCTCGGCTCGACGACGGCGAAGGAGATGATCGTCCTGCTGGAGAAACTCTATCACCACAAGATCGCCACGCCCGCGATGTGCAAGGAGATGATCGAGCACCTCAAGAATTGCCAGGACAAGGACTCGTTCCCGCGGTTCCTGCCTGCCGGGACAGTGGTGGCGCACAAGACGGGCTCGGTCACGGGCGTTCGCACCGACGCGGGCATTCTCTACCTGAAGAACGGCGGTCCGGTCGCGTTGTGCGTCTTGACGTCGGGCAACGAGGACAAGCGCTGGGCGCCGGACAATGCCGGCAACGTGTTGTGCGCCCGCGTGGCCCGTGCCGTGCATGACTACTTCGCAAAAAAAGTGGAGAAGAAATAGGTCGTTTAGCCGCGGTTCGCAGAACCGCGCTCCGGAGCGCGGTTCTGCGAACCGCGGCTAAACGGAGGACTGAGCGCACCAGGAGACTCCTCATGGCGAAACCGCTGAACGTCGGCATGATCGGCTACGGCTTCATGGGCCGGGCACACTCCAACGCCTATGCCAAGGTTAACCACTTCTTCGACCTTGAATATCGTCCTATCCTCAAGGCCGTCTGCGCCCGTAACGCCGATCGGGCGAAGGCCTTCCAGGCGAAGTGGGGCTACGAGTCGGTCGAAACGGATTGGCGAAAACTGGTCGAGCGCAAGGACATCGACCTGATCGACATTTGCACGCCGAACAACACGCACGCCGAAATCGCCCTCGCGGCGGCGGCGGCCGGCAAGATGATCCTGTGCGAAAAGCCCCTCGCCATGAACGCCGCCGAGGGCTTCAAAATGGTTGAGGCCGTCGAGAAGGCGAAAGTGCCGAACATGGTCTGGTACAACTATCGCCGCGTCCCTGCCGTCACGCTCGCCAAGCAGCTCATCGACGAGGGCAAGCTCGGCCGCATCTTCCACTACCGCGCCAAGTTTCTGCAAGACTGGACGATCAGTGCCGACGTGCCGCAGGGCGGCGAGGGTGTCTGGCGGCTGGACGTGGCGGCGGCCGGCAGCGGCGTGACCGGCGACCTGCTCGCCCACTGCATCGATACCGCCCTGTGGCAGAATGGTGGCATCGACAACCTCGCCGCGATGACCGAGACGTTCATCAAGGAGCGCAAGCACACCCTGACGGGCAAGGTGGAGAAGGTCGGCATCGACGACGCCTGTGCGTTTCTCGCGCGCTTCAAGAACGGCTCGCTGGCGACGTTTGAATCGACGCGCTACGCCCGCGGCCACAAGGCGCTGTACACCTTCGAGATCAACGGCGAGCACGCCTCGATCTTCTGGGACTTGCACGATCTGCACAGGCTGCAATACTTCGATCACCGCGACGAGGGGAGGCTCCGCGGCTGGCGTTCCATTCACGTAAGCGACGCCGGCAAAGACAAGCAGGGCAAGGAAGAGCATCCGTACATGAGCCACTGGTGGGTGCCGGGCCTGGCGATCGGCTACGAGCACAGTTTCATCCATCAGGTGGCGGACTTTCTTGAAGGGGTGGCGAAGGGGAAGCCGGCGCAGCCCGATTTCCGCAACGCCTACCAGACGCAGCTGGTGCTCGACGCGATCCTGCAGTCGGCGCGCGAGCAGAAATGGGTTACAGTAAGCCCCGGGTGATGACGGTCCCCCAAGGAGGCCAAACAATGTCAACGGTGCTCACACAAACCGGCAACCTGGCACTGCCAGGAGGCTTCAGGCGCGAAGAACTTTATG
>DASPXY010001447.1:0-2692 GCA_035637055.1 Gemmataceae bacterium
GTCCATCGGGCAGGCGGAGGCCGAAGTCCATGCGGTGGATGTCCTCGGTCGGGACGGTTAATTGGCCGTAGCGCGTGTCGATGACTACCTCCTCCTGCAGAAAGGTCATGTGGACCGCGCTGCCGTCCTGGTAGCGCACAACAATTTCGTTCGCGGAGTTCGCCATGGTACTCTCCCGATGAGGAAAATCGATACGTCGCCAGAAACTCAAACCCCTCCCCCAACCCCCTCCCCTGAAAGGAGAGGGGGAGAAGAAGACAGGCTCCTGCTTGCTCCCCCTCTCCTTGCAGCGGAGGGGGTTGGGGGGAGGGGTTTCCTTCGCGGCTTCCTATCCATCCCGATGTGCGTTCGCCTAACTCGTTAAGCGATTGTAAAGAGGGGTAAGCCGCACTACAATCCTGGTTGCGAGTTCACGGGTTCACGCTCACCGGCAAGCGGGACAAGCTGTTTCAAGTGGCGGAGCAATTCGATGACCGACCCCATCCCCCGCACGATAAGCCGCGAGCTGCAATTCCAGCACGGTCGCGCCATCGGCATCAGCAACCGCTGGGAAAAAGGACAATACTGCTCCATCTTGACACCGGCGGGCATCGTCGGCTGTGGCATCTATGATCTGCAAACGCCTGCCGAGTTCGATCAGGCCATTGCCATCGCCAAGGGCACTCCCGCCTGTCCCCTCGTCGAGCCGGAAGACCTGTTCGACGCTCGCATCGTCGGCATTACCCCGAAGGCGGCGGCCTACGGGATCCATGTTGGCCAGACGGGACGCGAGGCCGTCGAACTGATGCTGCAGGCGGTGCCGGCGCAGCCCGCGGTTGCGGGGATTCGCGTCAAGAGCATCGATCACGCGACACTCATCGTGAAGGATCTGGAGCGCTCGCGAAAGTTCTACGTCGAGGTGCTGGGCATGCGGGAGGTGGCGCGGCCGGCGTTCTCGTTCGCGGGGCTGTGGTTCCAGGCGGGCGCGACGCAAATCCACCTGATCCTGGAGTTCGCCGGCTCCGGGCCGGCGGGTAACCTCCTGCCGGAACATCTCCGGCACAGCCGCACGATGCACATTGCGTTTCTGGTTGATGACGCCGCGGCCACGATACCGTCGTTGCGTGAACAAGGCGTCCCGATTCTCGCCGGCCCGCAGCCGCGCCCGGACGGTTACACGCAGGTGTTCGTTACCGACCCAGATGGCCATGTCTTCGAGTTGTGCTCGCCGCCCAGAAAGTGATGAGTCACGAGTGATGAAACCGCGTTGCCTGGCCTGGCTCACGTTGGCTGCATTCCTGAGTCCCTGCGCGGGAGACCAGCGGGCCACAGCAGCCCCCCTCGTGCTCACGCCGCGTCTGCACCACCTGCGGGCCGCGGGCGAACGCGAGTGGAGCGATTTCCCTCAGAAGCCGGAAGGGCCAAGCCTGACCCTTCGCTTCCGTGCCAGGGCGAATGATCGCGAATGGGCACTGCGCCTGCGCCAACAAGACGTAAGGCAGACCTGGAAAGTCCACATCAACGGCAAGGAGTGCGGCCGCCTGCAGGGCGATGAGAACGACACCATCCTCTATTTGCCCATTCCTGCCGGCCGACTGCGTGACGGCGAGAACCAACTGCTTATCGAGCAGGTCGGCCGCATTCCCGATGATATCCGTGTCGGCGAAATCACTCTCGACGACCGCCCCGTCGCCGCCGTGTTGTCTGAGGCGACCGTGGAAGTGACCGTGCTCGAAGCGGGACGGTCTGGAAAGCCCGCCCCGGTGCCGTGCCGTCTCACCATTCTGAACACACACCGGGCGCTGATGACCGTTGGTGCGGTCTCTGGTCCCAACCTCGCGGTGCGGTCCGGCGTGGTCTACACGGGCAACGGCACGGCGAAGTTCGGGCTACCTGTCGGCGAATACACGATCTACGCTGGCCGTGGTTTCGCGTATGGCATCGACTCGGTGCGCTTGTCGCTCCGCGCCGGCGAGAGCGTCCGCAAAACGCTCACCATCCGTCGCGAGGTGCCGACGCCGGGGTATGTCAGTTGTGATACGCACGTCCATACGCTCACCCATTCCGGCCACGGCGATTGCAGCACGGAGGAGCGCGTGCTAACGCTGGCAGGCGAAGGCGTCGAGCTGCCCATCGCCACCGACCACAACGTGCAAGTCGATTATCGCGCTCCGGCCGTGAAGCAAGGCGTACGCGACTACTTCACGCTGGTGACCGGCAATGAGGTCACGACGGGCGTCGGGCATTTCAACATCTTTCCGGTGCGGGCTGGCGGGCCGCTGCCCGATTTCCGGCTGAAGGACTGGAAAGCCGTCTTTGGAAGTATTGCTGACCGGACGGGTGCAAGGGTTATCATCCTCAATCATCCGCGCGACCGTCACGCCGGCTTTCGGCCATTCGGCCCCGAGCGGCATATTGCCCTGACCGGCGAGAACTTGGACGGGTGGGAGTTGCGCGCGAACGGGATGGAAGTCATCAACTCCGGGGCGTTGCAGACCGATGCGATGCGGCCTTACCGCGACTGGTTCGGGTTGTTGAACCGCGGGCTGCAGATCGCGCCGGTCGGGGCGAGCGATTCACATGACGTGAGCCGGTACATCGTCGGACAGGCACGGACCTATGTGCGGTGCCCGAACGATCGACCCGGCGCCATCGACGTCGCGGCGGTCGTGAAGAGTTTTCAGGAAGGGCGCGTCCTGGTCAGTTGCGGACT
>DASPXY010001448.1:0-2690 GCA_035637055.1 Gemmataceae bacterium
GCTTCGGCCTGTGCGATGGCCCTCGCACTCGGGCGTGACGTTACGCGGGTCAGCTGTGTTTGCCGATCGAAAAGTGCAGCGCCGTGCCGACCGAAAAGTGCAGCGCTCCGGTTACGGTTTACGCAGGCGCTGCCACGCTGACAACGACCTCCCTCTTCTCCTCACGGACCGACTTCTCCCGATCCGGGTTTCTTCCTTCGGCTCCTTCCGTTCGGCGTTGAGTCACCCTGACGCTGGCGAGCCTCTCTCAGTCTGTAACTCTCTCCCGTCGCCTCCAGCAAGTGACAGCGGTGTGTCAATCGATCCAGCGTCGCCCCCACCAGGCGCTCACTGCCGAGTACCTCCGTCCACCGCTCGAACGGCAGGTTCGTCGTCACGATCACGCTCGTTTTCTCGTAGGCCGTGCTCAGCACGTCGAACAGCAGCTCGGCCCCCACCTGGCTCGCCGGCACGTAGCCCAACTCGTCCAGCACCAGCAGGTCCAGCCGCGCCAACTGCGCCCGCAGCCGACCCCGGATCCGCTCCTCCCGCGCCTCCAGCAACTGCGTGATCAGCTCCGTCACGCGGCAGAACTTCACCTTCTTGCCACGCTGGCACGCCGCCGCCGCCAACCCGATGGCGACGTGCGTTTTTCCTGTCCCCGGCCCGCCCAGCAGGATCACCGACGCGCGGCGGCCGATGAACGCGCACCGCGCCAACTCCAGCACCAACGCCCTCTTCAACGACGGCTGCGCCGTGAAGTCGAACTCGTCCAGCGACTTGAGCTGCGGGAACTTGGCCGCCTTCAGCCGCCGCTGGCAGGCCCGCTGCTCGCGGTCGGCCAGCTCGCGCTCGCACAGCCGCAGCAAGAAGCCGAGGTAATCGACGTTGTCGCCGCCGCACTGCCGCGCCACCTGTTCGCACTCGGCCTTGACCGTCGGCAGCCGCAAGGCCGTCCGGTGATGCTTCAGCAGGATGACGTCGGTCGCCAGGACACGCTTGGCTGTCATGACTTCACCCCCTTCCTCGAGGTTAAAACGGTGTAACGGGTCAGATCAGGCGGCGGTAGCCGCACGGCCGACCGGTGCGGTCGCCCGGCCAGGTCGAAGCCGCCCACCGGCCGCTGCCGCGCCTGTTCCAGCAGCAACCGCACGGCCTCGGCATCCGTAACGGCCAGCGTCAAGGCGCGCTCGACGGCGGCCGTCACGGCGGCCAGTTCGTGCGTCTCCAGCAGCCGCAACACCCGGATGTACTGCCGGGTGCCACCGCCGGGATCGACTCCCTCCAGGCGTCGTCGCAGCGTGGCGAAGCAGTCCGGCAAATGCCAACCGGCCAGGGGTTTGGCATGGTCCAGTGCCCCCGGCTTGCGTTCCAGCAGGGCCAGGTAGTGCAACGGATCGAACGTCCCCTGCTTCCTGGCCCAACACCGCGCGTGCTCCGCGACGACCGTCCCCCGCTGGCTGAAACGCACGCGGTCGATGGTGCCGGTGGCCGTCAGAGACTGGTAGGCGAAGCGGGTCGGCACCGAGTAGTCGTTGCCGTCGAAACGGCCCAACGACAGCGAGCGGATGGTGACCAGCTCGACGCGCCGCGCCGCGAACGGCTCCTCCGGTAGCGGCAAGAACGCCTTCCGGTCGGTGGCCAACCACTCCGCCGTGGTGTGGGACGCGCCGGTCGCCCGGCGGTCCCCTTCCCGCTGGCACGCCGCGGCCAGGTGCGTGTTGAGGTGCTCCCAGCAGTCGGCCTGGGGGACGGGGACCAGGAAGTTGCGACGGACGTAGCCGACGCCCCCCTCGACATGGCCCTTCTCGTGAGCCCGCCGCACGTTGCAGAAGTGGGCGGCGAAGGCGAAGTGGGACTGCAGACGCAGAAACTCCCGGGTCAAGCGTCGCTGGTTGGGCCCGGTGAACTTGGCCACGGCGAGCTTGCTGTTGTCGTAGCTGATGCGGGTCGGCACGCCGCCGAAGAAGGCACAGGCGCGGGCATGGCCGGCGTGAAAGGCTTCGGTGCATTCGCGCGGGAACAGGCAGCCGAAGCGGGCGTTGCTGAACGGCAGGGTCAGGACGAACAAGGCCGCCTTGTAGCGGACGCCGGCGACGACGACCTCGGCGTGGCCGAAGTCACATTGGGCTTCGCCCGGGGGGTGCAGCAGGGGGACGAAGACCTCGGCCTGGGACTGCGTGTAGGCGGCGACGGCGGCGCGGACGATGCTGGCACAGCCCCGATAGCCGTGCTCATCGCACAAGCGTTCGTAGATGCGCCGCGCGGTGTGGCGCTGCTTGGGCGGGGCGTGCCGGTCGGCGTCGAGGATCTCGTGGATGATGGGTAGGAACGGGCCGAGGATGGGCTTGGCCCGCGGCGCAGGCGGGTGGAAGGGTGGGGGCTCGGGCCAGGCGACGATCTTCCGGACGGTGCGGAAGTTGAGGCCGTACTCGGCCGCGGCTTGCCGCAGGCTCAACGCGCCGGCGAGGACGCGGCGCCGGACTTCAGACCACAGGTGCATGTTGGTGAGCACTCCTGCCTCCCGTTGTCAGAGCCAAAGGCGGCCCTGAGCATAACGGGTGGGCGGTCAGGAGCGCTGCACTTCTTGGTCGGCACGGCGCTGCACTTCTCGGTCGGCAAACACACTAGCGAGAACGCGACGGACCAGACTGGTCCTTTATGTCTCCGCAGCGTCGCCTGGAGTGGCACCCGATCCTGCTGCTCTCCGC
>DASPXY010001449.1:0-4073 GCA_035637055.1 Gemmataceae bacterium
CCTCTATTCTACAACCCGTCACCCACCACCCGCCACCCGCCACCCATTTCAGGCGGCCTCGCTGAAGTCCATCATGCGCGACGGGTGCAGCATCACCTCCAGGGCAGTCACTAACCGATCTGGGCCGCGGCCGTCGATCAGCTTGCGGGCACAGCGCGCCATCGCCTGGCGCTCCAGCGGGTCATTGAGCAGGTTCTGCACCGCCTGCCGGACCGTCGCCGGAGAGACGTTCGCATGCCAGCCCAGGCACGTCGCACACCCTTCCTCCTCCAGGCGCTGGGCCGTCGGCCAGTGCGCTTCGTTCTGCACGATCACCAGCTGCGGCACCCCGACGCACGCCAGCTCCAACGACCAGCCGCTGCCGCTCGTGATCGCGAAGTGACACCGCACCACGCGCGCAGCGACCTCGGCCGGTTCCACCGCGATTTCGAGGCGCGCAGGATAGGAGGCGGCGAGCGTCTGGAGCACGGCGAGATCCGGGTGATACGAGCGCGCGACCACGTCCACCCGGGCGATGCGCGGGACGTTGAGCAGATACTTCGCCAGTTCCATCGCCTGTTGGTTCGGATCGTCCTCGCCGAGCGCCACCATCGCCCGATACTGCGTGGAAGTCGCCTTGCCGTTCGCGGCCTGGATCACCGGCGGCTCCTGAGCGCGTCCAGGCCGCAGCCGGCGAATCTCAGGCCGGACGAGTGCGTACCGCTGCCCCATCAAGATCTGCGTGGCCGGCGCGAACTCGTAGTTTTCCTTGCCCGGCCCAAGCAGCGGATTGATGACGAGCTGCGAGGGGAAAGGGGTCGCGGCATGGTGATCGAGGACGACCACCAAGCCCACCGCGCCGCCGAGTTCCGCAAGGTATCCCGGCGACGCCTGGGGAGTGTCAACGATCACGGCCGCCGGTCCAAGACGGCGAGCCTCCTGAACCGTCTCAATCAGATCTTCCGGCGAGCCCGCCAACGAGTCGGCGTCCAGCCACTCGTTGCCCGCGCGCTTGATCGCCAGCCCAAGCGCGGCCGGCTCCAGCTGCGAGAGGAAATACGTGGGCCGGCGTCTGCGCTGCAGAGCGGCGGCGAAAGTCAGGCACCGGTTCAGATGCTCGTACCCCGTGCGGGGGTTGGCATCGACCCGGACCAGGATTGGGTCTCGACTCATCTCTCTGTTCCTTTGAGTGAGAAGGGACGGGGGAAGACATGATCGGATATCGGGAGGGGGAGGCTCCTGCCGAGCCGCTTGATACTCTGGCTCGGCAGGAGCCTCCCCCTCCCGGCGGCAACCTTCATCAGCCGGTCTTTCGGGGCGATTGCTGCGAACAGTAAAGTTGCCGCGCTTTGACGAGGTCGCACGGGAAATCGACCTCGACGCGGTGGTGGTCGTCGCTGAGGTGAAACGCGAGGGGCCACTTGCGATGCTGAGCACAGAGCACGTCCGCGAGATAGCCCTGGATGCCGCGCTGCCAGACGTGCTTTTCCAGCGTCTCGAAGAGTTGAGCGCTACCGTCGGCGCTGAAGCGCGCCAGGCCGGTGAACTCCCCAAGGATCATGCCGTGCTTGCGGAAGTTCTTCGTCATTGTCCGGAACTGACCGCCACGGTCCATGTAGACCTTCATGTCCTCGTCGTCGCACGTTTTGAGTTCGACATCGACGAGAACGTCGGCCTCCGGCTGATCCTGGAGGAAGGCGTGCAAGTGCGGCCAGGCGAAGTAGTGGTCGCCGGTCGTGAAGGTGAAAGGGACGCCCTTGAGATGAGGACCCGCCAGCCAAAGGCTGCCGAGGATGCCGTAGTGTTCGTAAAACGGATTGAGGAGACAGTTCGCTCGCTGCCGGCAGTGATCCTGGACCGCGAAGGCGTCGTGGCCGACGACCACGAAGGTTTCGCGAATGTCGGCGCGCTCGAAGCTGGTCAGGATGGTCCCCAGCAGCGACTCGCCGCCGAGGTCGAGGAGCACCTTGTTCCGTTGCTCGCTGAGGTCTTGCAGCCGGGCGCTGAGGCCGGCCGCCGCGATGAGTCCCTTCATCCACCGTCCTCTTCTGTCAGGGCTGTTCCGTGCCCGTCGCGCCGGTTCCGTGCGGTGCGACGGGTGGAATCTTACAAGAAGTCCCACGCTCATGAAAAGAGCAACCGGCGGTGTGGTCAAACGAACATCGTAACAAGCCCACGGGTTGCGACGCGTGGGCTTCGTGAGGTGGGTCATGCTCGAAATCGGCGTGATGCTCAACAACCTGGAGCCGGATCGGCTGGCGGCCTTTGCGGTGGCCGCTCAGCACGGGTTTCGCGTGGTCCACACCAGCGCCGTTCCGGAAGCGTGGATCGGTGGGCCGGTGGAGCGTCGCGCGTACATCAAGGCAGCGCGGGGGAGTCGCCTGCGAATCGCGAGCATGTTCGTCGGCTACGACGGTCAGAGCTACCACGACATCGCGAGCATCGCCCGCACGGTCGGCCTCGCGGTCACCGATCTGCGTCCTCATCGATTCGGCGTGACACTCGCATACATCGACTTGCTCGCCTGGCCGGTCCGCGCTCGCTCGCTCAGTACCCACCTCGGCTTCTTTCCCTCCGACCCGCGTGATCCCGAACACCGCGCGATGGTGGAGGTGGTCCGTGAAGTCGCGGACCACTGCTCCCTGTATGGCCTGGGCTTCCATTTGGAGACGGGCCAGGAATCGGCGAATGAACTGCTCCGGTTCATCCACGAGGTGGACAAGCACAACGTCGGGGTCAACTTCGACGCGGCCAACTTCCTGCTCTACGGCACCGACGACCCACTCGCTGCCCTGGACCGGCTCGGTCCACACATCCGCGGGGTGCATTGCAAGGACGGGTTCCCGCCGACCGAGCCGGGTCTTCTCGGCAAGGAGGTGCCGCTCGGTCAGGGACAAGTGGACTGGCCCGCGATCCTTCGACGGCTGCACGCCCTCAATTACCGCGGTCCGCTGATCATCGAACGCGAGCGCGGGCCGAGCGTCGTCGCTGATATCCTCGCGGCGCGGACCTACCTGGAGCAGCTGCAAGAAAAGTTATGATTCGTTCGCTGCTGAGGTTGACAAAGAGACTGCCAGATGTTCCACGCGGAACAGCAGGCGGCACCGCGACGAAAGCCCGATTGTCCCGGAGCGGGCGATGCTGTTAGAATGACCCCGCGGACAGAGGAGAGTCCCTGGTTCCTTTGCGGAGGTGGATATCGTCATGGAGAAACGCAGGCTGGCCCGTGGCCTCGACGCTCTGCTGGGGATCGCGGAAAACGGCACCGCCACCGAGCACCCGCCCACCGACCAGGCGCAGGTGCCGGTCGCTCAGATCGAGCACAACCCCTTCCAACCCCGCAAGACCTTCGACCAGGAGGAACTCGCGTCGCTCAGCGCCAGCGTCCGCAGCCACGGCATCCTTCAGCCCCTCGTCGTCCGGGTCAAGGACGGCAAGTATCAGCTCGTCGCTGGCGAGCGCCGTTTGCGGGCGGCCCAGGAGGTCGGCCTGACCTCAGTGCCGGTCCGTGTCGTCAACTTCAACGATCAGGAGATCCTCGAAGCGGCGCTGATCGAGAACATCCAACGCACCGACCTCAACCCGATCGAGAAGGCCCAGGGCTTCAAGGATTACCTCGAACGCTTCGGCATGACCCACGAGGAGCTGGCGAAGCGCATCGGCCTGGCGCGGGCGACGATCACCAACCTCGTCAACCTGCTGGAACTGGCTCACGAGGTCCAGGAGGCGGTGCGGGTCAACCAGATCAGCGAAGGCCACGCGAAACTGCTCAAGGGCGTCAAGGACCAGCAGCAACAGCTGGCCCTGTGCAGGCAGATCATCGCCCAGGGATTGAGCGTCAAGGCCGCCGAGACGTTCCTGCGCGAGCAGCGCGAGGAGAAGCCCGCCACAGACCCCGACGGCAAAGGTGGGGCGGTCGCCGAGCCGGAGGAGAAGACCGCCCACGTCCGCAGCATCGAGGACGAACTGCGGCAAAAGCTCTCGACCAAGGTCGAGATCAAGGTCCGCGGCAAGGACAAAGGACAGATCGTGCTGCGGTTCGAGACAAACGACGACTTCATGCGTCTGCTGGAAGTCCTGCGTCGGTGACAAGG
>DASPXY010001450.1:0-5217 GCA_035637055.1 Gemmataceae bacterium
TAAAGGAAGCGCAGCCAGAGCGAACGACTGTACATGTCAGACAGTTGAACTTCGGTCTCAGTCATAGGAGTTTGTCTCTCTGGGAAACAGCAAGCGGCAGGGGTGGCCGACTTCAGAGCGTCGTCGCCATAGTCAGAAAGCGCTCCAGGTGCTCGCGGCCGCGTTTCAGGTAATACTCCGGAGGTTCCACGTTCGAGATCCCCGCCTGCACAAAGCTCCACATCGCCTCGCGCATGTCGGATGCCAACCGCATCAGCCGCAGCCGCCGCAGGTCTTCGGGACGGACCACGCCGAAGTACGCCTCCAGTAACACCCGTTCCTGGCTCTCGTCCAGCTGCTGGTTGACGGCGAAATTGCCCAGGTCGAAAAAGCGATCCCCCAGACCGCCATACTCCCAATCGATGACATATAGCGTGCTGCCGTTGTCGATGAAGTTTGCCAGCAGCAGGTCGTTGTGGCACAGGCAGGGCGGCTCATCTGTCCGCACCTCCTTCTCGATACGGGTCAAGAGGTCCAGCGCCTTCGCCAGTTCCGCGGGCAGCGAAACGTGCCGCTGCAGGGCCAGGGCGTGGTAAGCCCGCACCGCCTCGAAGGGCGAGAACGTGCCGAGGTCGGGCGGCGCCGGGTACTCGTGGCAGCGGCGTAGCGTCTGGGCGACACGGTGCAAGATTTCGGGTCGGCGCAGTTCCTCGACCGTCAATGCGTGGCCTTTCACGAAGCGCACGACCGTGGCGTGATGCTCCGGCAGGTGAGCGATCACTTCTGGCCCGACGCCGGCCCCTGCCGCCGCGTGAGCACAGGCGACCTCGCGCTCCCGGTCAATGCCGAGCAGTTCCGTCCCCGTTCCGGCGATACGCATCACATAGGACTCGTCGCCGATGTCGAGGCGGTAGTTGCGGTTCGTCAGACCTCCCGTCAGGGGCTTGACCTTCTTCACCTCCCCGTCGCGTAGGGCGGGGATCAGCGGAATCAGGGACCGAACATGATCTTCCATCTCTTGTTTCTCCAGTTCCAGAGCCTTGGGGACGGACAACCGGTAAGCCAGCCAGAAAGCGAAGATGCCGCCGCTGAACTTGCCGAGCAGGACCGGCAAAAGGAGGGTCGGCTGCCAGGTGGCGGTGAAGGCGAGGTGATCGCCAAACAGGAAGGCGGAGCACACGGCGAAGGCGATGACCAGCACCTTGTCCTTGGGCCGCATGTCCTTCACCAGCCGGAACATCGCCAGGATGTTCGCGATGGCAGCAAGCAGCCCGGCGGCGCCCGCGGCCTCCAGACCGAGCTTCTTTCCAAACTTGGTCATCGGGCCACGCAAGCCGTGCTCGATCAGGTAGACCATCGGGAAGGCGCCGGCCAGCATCAGACCAATATAGCCGGCTACCTCCAGCGCCCGCATGATCTCATCGGCTGTGACGGGCTTGCGCGCGTTGAGCAGGTTCTCGATCTGGATGGGATCGGCGATGACGGGGTCGAAGCCCCAACCGCCGAACAACAGCGTGAAAATCCCCTTGCCGTAGAAACTGCGGGTGAAATGCTCCACGATCGAGGCAACGAGGACGAGGACGATCAGGGCGAACACAAGGCGGCCGAAGACCATGAAACCACGAATCATTGCGTCGGGCTTCAGGCGCAGCCCGACTGCGAGTGCGACAACGAACAGAACGAGCGGCAGCAGGTTGAGCAGCACCGTCGGCAGGGACAGGGCAAGCACGTGGGGCGTCGTCCCAGTCATAGGCCGTACCGAGGGGCCGAGCAGCATCATCACCACACAGCCGACGAGGATGCCGACGGGGATGGACAGCAGGCCGGACATCATGCCAAGGGCGAGGTACTTGTGGTCGCGTTTCTCCAGCAGGGCAAGGCCGACCGGGATGGAAAAGACGATGGTCGCACCGGCCATGTAGCCGGTGAGCATGGCCATGATCCAGCCCTCATGCGAGGAGGCGAGGCTCCGGGCGAGTTGGTAGCCGCCCATGTCCACGGCGATGACCGAGGTGGCAGCCATCGCCGGGTCGGCACCGATCACCCCGAAGGCGGGGCCAACCACGGTCTTGATGAACGCGGACAGGAAAGGAACCGAGGCCATGATCCCCGCGACAGGGATGAAGATGTGGCCGATGGCGCGCAGGCCTTCGAGGAACTCCTTGCCGAGGCCCTTCTCGTCGTCGCGCAGAGCGGCGATGGCGCCGGCGACGGCGCAGGCCATCACCACCGTGATCACGACAATGCCGATCGCTTCCATGTCTCACTCTCCGAGAACAGCGACGAAGCGCCAGCCCGTCGAGGGGACACGGGCAAAGAGGAACGTAGCGGGCCGCCCCGTGCGGGGATCGATCACCGTCGCCGCCCCCCTCTCCTCGCGGAGCAGGCGCGCGGTGAAGGCCCGTAGGTTGTCGTCTGCCTGGAACTCCTTCACCTCGGTGATCTTCTGGGACATGCGATAGCCACCGTCGGGGTAGCTGATGAAGGTGCCTTCCTGGCTGACCACGAAGCCGTAACCGTCCTGGCCCAGTTTCAGGCCCTCCACCCACTTGTCGAGCTTCGCGAAGAAGCCCATCGACAGGTCAATCGTTACCACGCCCACGAGATCCTTGCCGCGGCCCAAGGGCACCGCATAGGTGATGATCGGGATGTTGGCGCCGCCCTCGTCCAGGAACGGTTCGCTCCAGACGGCGCGCTTTTCCGTCAGCGGCTGCCTGTACCAGTCCCAGGTCCGGTAAGGGCGGTACTCCGGGGGCAGCAGTTGCTTTGCCTCCAACCCTTTGCCAGCGCGAGACACGTACAGGGCGAAGTCCTGGCGCTTGTCGAAGCGCCCCGGCTCGAAGGCAACGCAGGTGCCGAAGACATCCTTGTTCTTCTGCAACACCTCGCGCATCCATGCCTCCATCTGGTTCTCCTGCCAGTCAGGATGCCGCTCCAGCGTCAGAGCCATCAGCTGAGGAATGCTCGCGAGTTGCCGCAGGTCGGCGTCGAGGCGTTCGGCAACCTGCAGGGTCAGGGCTCGTTGCAAGTCGCGCTGCGCTGCCTCGGTGCGGTCGAGTTCCACCTGCAGCCGGCGCGTGAACCAGAGGCCGCCGCCGAGTAACACGAGCACCAGGAGCAGCGACACTCCCACCACGCCAGCACGGGCGGGATGACGCCGGCACCAGCGCCAGCAGCGCTCGAAGACGCCGACGGGACGAGCCAGGATCGGCTCGCCCGATTGGAAGCGACGCAAGTCCTCGGCCAGGTCGGCAGCGCTGGCGTAGCGCTTGCGCGGATCCTTTTGCAGACATTTCAGGCAGATAGTCTCCAGATCGCGCTTGATCTTGGGGTTGAGCAAGCGCGGCGCGGCGGGCTCCTCGTTGACGACCTGCAGAACCGTGTCCCAGGCGGTTTCGGCCCGGAACGGCGGACGGCCGGTGAGCAGTTCGTACAGGATCGCTCCCAGCGCGTACACGTCCGTGACCGGACCGACCTCCTTGTTTCTGCTGGCGGCCTGTTCTGGGGCCATGTAACTCGGCGTGCCGAGGATGGAGTTGCTCTGCGTCTGGCCTGCCTCGTCGAGGCGCTTGGCAAGGCCGAAGTCGGTGATTTTCGGCGTCGCGTTACCTAACCCCCCCGACCCCCCTTCCCTACAAGGGAAGGGGGGAGATGCTTGCTCCCCCTCTCCGCTTCGGGGAGGGGGTTGGGGGGAGGGGTAAGACAGCAGGACGTTGGCGGGCTTGAGGTCGCGGTGGACAATCCGGTGCTCGTGGGCATACTGCATCGCCTCCGCCAGGGTCTGAACGAGCCGAGCGGCGGCGGTCCCGTCCAGCGGGGTGCCGGCGAGCTTCTGCGCCAGACTGCCGCCCTCAACAAACTCCAGGGAGAAATACGGCAGGCCGTCGTGATCGCCGACCTCATGGATCTGCACGATGTTAGGGTGCTGTAAGCGGGCGACGCTCTCGGCCTCCGCTTTGAACCGCGCCAGATCCGCCTCCCCGGCGTGGACGCCCGCGCGGATCATCTTGAGGGCGACGATGCGCTTCAGGCGGACCTGCCGCGCCTTGTAGACGACCCCCATGCCGCCCTGGCCGATCTCCGTCAGGAGTTCATAGTCGCCAAAGGAGCGACCGCGCAAGGACGGCTCGGTGGTGTCGCTCGTTGCCTCACCCCGCCAGCCCATCGTCTCGGCTGCGTCGAGCGAGGACTTCTCCGCCACTTCGCGCAAGGGAGCAGCGAGTTGTTGAAGATAGTCTTCATCCGCGAAGAACTGAGCCAGTTCCCCGGCCAAGTCGGGGTGACGGGCCAGCCACGCCTGCCGGTCGGCGGTCGGACCTGCTCTGAGATAGGCCAAAATGGCCTCGTCCAGGCGCTGCTCGCGCTCTTGATCGGTTTGCATGGTGTCCTCACGGCGCCTCCGCCAGGGACGCGCGCAACTGTCGCAAGCCGCGCCGCAGCAACCCGGCGACGGACGCTTCGGTGCGGCCCAGGTGGTTGCTGATCGCCTCCACGGACCACCCCTGGAGATGTTTCAACTCCACGGCCGTTCGCTGGTCATCGGGCAGTTCGGCCAGCGCCCCGGCCAGACGGTCTAGTTCCTCCTGACGGATGGCTTGAGCGCTAGGCGAGGAATCGTCCGCGGCCAGGCAGCGTTCCAGCCGAGCAGCCGACGCCTCCAAGGTCGCCTCCAAGGACGCGCTCGTCGCCGCCGGGAGTTTCCGCACCTCGTCCACGATCGTGTTGAGGAGGATGCGCCGCAGCCACGCTTCGAGTTCGCCCTCGGTGTGTCCCTGGAACTGGTCAATGGCCTGCCACGCCTTCTGCAGTGTTTTCTGGACAATTTCCGATGGCTCGATCGTGTGCTGGAGGGCGCGGTTGATCTGCACGCTCGCCAGCAGACGCAGGTGGTCGCGGAAGCGCTTCAGGCTGCTTCTCAATAAGTCCGCGCCCTGGGCCATCGCATCCCCCTACGACATAAAGGCGGTCACCGCAGCAAAATCGACCGCGCCGCCGACAGCTTTTTTCGCCTGGGGGAGCGAGATGTTCAAGGCCGCTCGCTCACGCACCAGCCGCCATCGACGGGCAGCACCGCCCCGGTGATGAACCGGGCCTCATCGCTGCACAGGAATACCGCCGCGTCGGCGCAGTCGTCGGGAGACCCCGGCCCGCCCTTGAGCGGTTGCTTGTAGCGCAAGAAGTCTAGGATGGCCGGGTCGCCGGCGGCGCGGCTCGCCATGGGCGTGTCGATCAGGCCGG
>DASPXY010001451.1:0-5425 GCA_035637055.1 Gemmataceae bacterium
GAATTCCCTGGAAGCCCGCGGCCTCGACCAATCGCAGCGGTTCCGATTCCAGCGGGACGTGCCGCACGAACGCCGCCGGGCCGGGCAGTGCTGGCGGCGCGCTCGAGCAGCGGTCCGCGACCAGCACGTGGACGAACAGCCGCCCGCCCGGCCGCAGCACCCGCGCCGCCTCCCGCAAGAGGCGATCTTTTTCCTCCTGCGCGAGCGGCAAATTGAAACTTCCGCGCAACCGCACCTCCGCGACGCTGCCGTCGGCCAGGGGAACCGAAACCGGCACGGGCTCGCCTAGCCGATGCTCCCACGCCGGAGGAGGAACTTCAGCGGCGGGCGGGATGGTGTGTCCCGGCGCTGGCGCTTCGGGCTTGTGTCCCGGCGCGACGACAGCCTCCATATCCTGACCGGCGCCGCGATGATCAAGATCCCCATCGAGAGTGTAAATCTCCCAAAGAGTGCCATCCGGGTCGTGGACCCAGAATTTTGTCTGCCGCGCGTAACAGCACTCGACCCCTTCCTCACGCCGCGAACGGATGCCCGCCCCTTCGAGGCGCTGCTGCATCGCCACGAGCGCGGCGGCGCCGGGCATGCGGAAGCCGAGATGGTTCAGCGCTCCCGACGAACCGGGCGGCGCCGGCTCCAGCGAGAGCACCACCGGCGGGTCGTCCAGCTCAAACTTGGCGTAGTCGCCGCGCAGCTTGGCCGGCTCGCGGCCGAACAGGGTGCGGTAGAAGCCGACCGAGCGGGCCAGGTCGGACACATTGAGCGACAGGTGAAAACGGATCGCGGGCGCGACCGGGAGTGCGACGCTCATGGGGAAACCTCACTCGAAGTAAACGTCCGTCTTGCCGTACTCCGCGTACTTCTTGCGGAGCCAAACGTGGAACTCGTCGTAGTGCTTCGTCCTCTGCTCCCCGCCATCGGAGAGACTATTGTAGCTGAAATACAGTTGGCGACGCCAGCGCTCCGAGATGTTCGGCGCGGAGTTGGCGGTCGTTAGCGGCGTGCCCATGCTGACATAGGCGTAGACTAGCCGCGGATCGCCGGGGATGGCGCCGGTGGCGCTTTCGGGGCCGTCGCCCAGCAGGCTCTCGGACATCATCGCGGTGGTGCTGGTGCCGTCGCGGACTTCGAGGATGCGCGTCGAGAGCTTCGCCCGAAACATGCCGTCGCCGTTCCAGGGCGAGCCGAACGGAGCGCCGCCGCCTGTCGTCCCGGTGCCGACGCAGACCGCGTAGTTCGTCGGCGCCATGTTCGTGACGCCGTAAGCGCTGCTGACCGGCGCCATCTTGTCGGCGGGGCACAGGAATAGCGGCACGACTTGCTGCACGGCGAACTGGTTGGCCGCGGAGATGGTGTAGGTCGGCGGGACGTAGATCGGCTGCGTCAGGTCCATCTGGCGGTAGATCGCGGTCTGCTCCAGGTACGGATTGATTTCGGCGAGGACCGACCAGCTGAAGAAATAGGCGGGAAAGCCCGCAAAGGCCGGCGGGACCGTGGCGCGGAACGCCGGCGGGAACCTCTTGTTGGCGCTCTCGTAGTTATGAAGGGCCACGCCGAGCTGATGGAGGTTGTTCTGGCAGGAGGCCCGATCGGAAGCAGCGCGGACTTGCTGGACGGCAGGCACAAGGAGGCCAATCAGGATCGCGATAATCGCGATTACCACCAACAGCTCGATCAACGTGAACCCGTGACGCGATCTCATGGCGGACACCCTCCGGGCCAGGATGCGGCAAGGTCAAGCGGCGTCTTGTTCGTAGTTCCGCCTTCAGGCGGCTTGATGTCAACCGCCTGAAGGCGGCACTACGAACTACGGGCGGGAAACAAGTACTCGCAGACAACGTCATTCTGACATTTTGCAGAATGTCATCACATTACAAGCTCCTGGACGCGAGGCAAGGATTTTTATTCGACCCTCCTGCGTTTGCGCTCCGGGGACACCCCGCGGAAGGTTCGGCATTTGCTGTTGTGATGGGGAGGGTCGCGCGGGTAATCTTGCAGAGGAGAGGATTGCCGCCCTTGGCGGGCGGCCAGGCGATGGCACCGAGCCCGTGATGAAAGACCCGTTACAGCCCAATCACTGCGCCGACTTGCTGGCCGCGCTGGCGTCGCCGGAACGGTTGCGCATCGTCCGTTATCTGCAAGACGGTCCGAAAAATGTCAGTGAGGTGGCGGCGATGCTCAAGACGACGGTCGTCAATGCCTCGCACCACCTGACCGTGCTGCGGCACGCCGGCCTGGTGCGGAACGAACGGCGCGGCCGTTTCAGGCTTTACTCCCTGGCTCCTTCCGTCTTCCAGCCGGAGGACGGCGCGGCGACGGAGCACCTCAACCTGGGCTGCTGCCGGATCGAGATCCCGAAAGCGGACGGTTGACGTGCGCTGCTGCCTCAATCCACATACGCGAACTCGTTGGCGCTGAGCAGCATGTGACACAGGTCTGTCACTGCCCGCCGTCGCGCCTCCTGCGGCTGGAGCCCGGTCCGGGTGTGGTGTGCCGTCTGCGTATCGAGGAATGCCGTCAGCTGTGTGCGTTCCTTCTCCGTCGCCAGCCGCCCGAACGCGACCTTGAGTGCGTAGGATGCCGTGTCGCTGGCGCCCTCGGCCAGCACGCGCCGCGCGAACGCCTCCGCCTGGCGCACCATGAAATCGCTGTTGAGCAGCGTCAGCGCCTGCGAGGAAACCGTCGAGGTTTCGCGGTGGGTGCAGTTCGTCTCCAGGACAGGTTGGTCGAACACTTGCAGGAAGGTCAGCGGCTGCGAGCGCCGCACCTGCAGGTACACCGAGCGCCGCGACCCGCTGGCGTCGTCGGGCACGATGATCTCACCGCTGCCCTTACGCTGCATCGGCACCGGCGGGCCGTACAGCTGCGAGTTGAGCGTGCCGGCGACGCTCAGCACGGCGTCGCGCAGCGGCTCGGCCTCCAGCCGGCGTAGGCGCTGCCGCCACAGCAGGGCGTTGTCCGGATCGAGGCGGCGAGCGTTGGCGTGAGCGGTCGGGTCGAGGGCGGATGTCTGGCGGTAGGCGCTCGATGTCATGATCAGACGGTGCATTGCCTTCATGCTCCAGCCGCGTGCGGTGAACTCGGTGGCCAGCCAGTCGAGCAGTTCGGGGTGACTCGGCGGGGCGCCGGTGCGGCCGAAGTTGTCCGGCGTGGCGACCAGGCCGCGGCCGAAGTGGTGTAGCCAGAGACGATTGACCAGCACCCGCGCCGTCAGCGGATGATCCGGCTGCGTTAGCCAGCGGGCAAAGGCGAGGCGGCGGCCGCTGGTCTTCGCATCCTTCGCCCGCGGCGCCAGCTCAAACGGCTTGCCGGCGACCAGCACCGACAGGACGCCAGGCTGCACCTCGGGGCCGGGGTTGAGGTAATCGCCGCGGCGCAGCAACGGGGTCTTCGGCTCACCTGGCAGATCGTAAAAGGCGCGAATTTCGGAGAAGGAGCGCTTCTGCGCCTCCAGTGTCTTCACCGCCGTGGCGAGTTCCGCGGCCTTCGTGCGATACTCCGGATAGGTTTCGGGGAGAATTTTCGCCAGGACAGCCGCCGCGGGCCGCAGTTCCGCCTCGAACTTGCTGGCCAGGTATTTCTGCACCTCGTTGCGTTTCGCTGCTGCGGTCGCCAGGGCAGCGCGGACGTCCTCGCGAATCTGCGCCGGCAATTTGGCCAGCCGCTCGTTGAACAAACGCTCGCCATACTGCCGCTGCAACTCCTGCGCCTGCTTCTTGAGTGGGGCGGCCACGGCATCGAGACGGGCGTTGTGCTCCTTCGCCTCCTTCTCCTCCTGTGCGGTCGCTTCGTGCAGACGACGCTGCACTTGCGGCACCCACTGGGCGGGCCGATAGCCGCTCATGAAGATCGCTTGCATCCGGTAATAGTCCGTTTGCGGGATCGGGTCGTACTTGTGACTGTGGCACTTCGCGCAGTGGACCGTCAGCCCCAGCGTCGAGGAGGCGACGATACGCAGGGTATCGTCGAGCGTTTGATAGTAGTAGCCCGGCGCGTTCTTGATGTTCACGAAGTCGGGGCGACTGGTGTCGGAGGCACAGCGCAGGTAGCCCGTCGCCGTCAGCGCCTCGATCACGTCGGGGCCAAGCTGCTTCCGAGTCTGAAAGGCAGTCCAGTAATCAATCAGTTCGTCACCGGCGAGTTGCTCCTGGAGGAAGCGGTCATAGGGCTTGTCGGCGTTGAACGCACGAATGACGTAATCGCGATAGCGCCAGGCGGCACTGCGGACGTAGTCGGCGTCGAGGATGCCCTCGGAGTCGGCGTAGCCCGCCAGGTCGAGCCAGTGGCGGCCCCAGCGCTCGCCGTAGTGAGGACTCGCCAGCAGGCGGTCGATCACCTTCTCGTAAGCGTCCGCTGCGGTGTGGGCGAGGAAATCGTCGATCTCCTTCGGGGACGGCGGCAGGCCCGTCAGGTCGAACGTCGCTCGCCTCAATAGAGTCAAACGATCCGCTTCGGGCGAAAAGGTCAGGCCCTTCTTCTCCAGGGCGGCGAGGAGGAAGGCGTCGATGGGATTGCGGACGCGGCCCTTGTTGGCGACCGTCGGCATCGGCGGCCGCACGGGCTTCTGGAAGGCCCAGAAGTTGCGATCGGCGTCGGTGATCTGGCGATCGGGGCCATCGGTCTTGGCGAGGACAGTTTCGTCGGCCCGTGCGCCGCTTTCGATCCAGGCGCGCAGGGTCGCCTTGTCAGCGGCGGGTAGTTTGTCCTTGCCGGGCGGCATCCTGTCCTTCGCGAGTTTCTCCCAGAGGAGACTGCCTGTCGGCGAGCCCGGCACGAGCGCCGGTCCCGATTCACCGCCGGCGAGCAGCGTCGCCTTCGTGCGCAGGTCGAGCGCACCGCTTTGTTTCTCGGCGCCGTGGCAACGCAGACAGTGAGCGCGGAAGATCGGCAGGACGTGTTTTTCAAAGGTCAGCGGTTCCCTGGCGGGCTGGGCGGTCGTCGTGGCCGGTGCGCCGAACAGCGCCGCGCTCAGGCCGAGGAGGGCGGTCTGCCACATCCGGCGGGTTTTGGGCGAAGCGACAGACGGCAGGCAGAGGGATGACATCGTGCGTCTCGCTGCGGTAGGTTGGCGTTCGTGGGCGTTCGTCGGCGTGCATGTCCTATCATGAGTTGACGCTGCCGACGGTGCAAGGACAAAACGGGCGGCGTAACCTGGTCCTGGTAGGTCAATGGGCAGCGCTCGTCAGAAGTTGCACACTGGCGAGCCAGGTTGCTGCCGCGCTCGGGGCCGAACCGCCGCACGTGTCTCTCGGCAAAGACCAAGGAAATTGGTGCCGGTTCATTTTTTCTGATCGCCCCGGAGTTTGGGGTTGGCATCTCAGCGGCGGTAGCCTGCCAACGATCCCGACACCAGGAGGTTTTGTAGCCAGTCATCGTGGTAGCGGTGCCGGTTGAGCCGCTCGGCCGGGCTCTGGTGTCCGCTGTTGGC
>DASPXY010001452.1:0-5756 GCA_035637055.1 Gemmataceae bacterium
CTGGTCAAGAAGCAGAACAACGGCACCAGGATCTTCGTCATGGGAGTCGGCAACGACGTCAACGCTCACCTGCTCGACCAGCTGGCCGAGGTGACCGACGGCTCCAGCGAGTACTTCGCGCCGAAGGAAGAACTCGACGGCAAGGTCGCCGCCCTGTACGACCGCCTGTCGCATCCGGTGCTGTCCGGCGTGACGGTGTCGTTCGGCGAGTCCGGCGCGAAGTCGGTCCTGCCGTCGAAGGTGCCGGTGCTGTTCAAGGGCAGTGAGATCATGATGGTCGGCCGGTACAAGGAGGGCGGCAAGCACACCTTCACGATCGCCGGCACGCTGGCCGGCAAGCCGGTCAAGTACACCTGCGAGGCAAACTTGCCGAAGGACGCCGGCGAGGCGACGAGCGAGTTCCTGGCCCCGTTGTGGGCCGCCCGGCAGATCGGCTACCTCCTCCAGGAAATCCGCCTCCGCGGGTCGAACAAGGAGCTGGTCGAGGAGGTCATCCGGCTGAGCAAGCAGTACGGCATCGTGACGGAGTACACCGAGTTCATCGCCGCAGCCGGGCCGGGCGCGAAGGCCGGCGAGATCTACGCCGAGGCGGGCAAGCGGCTCGCCATGGCCCGCCAGGAGCAGGCCGGTCAGTGGGCCGTCAACCAGGCGTTCAACGACCGCCAGCTGCAGAACCGGGCCGTCGCCGGGGGGGCCGCCAACACGTACCGCGACCGGCGCGGCAAGGAGACGACCTTCGACAACATCAACCTCATCGGCCAGCGGGCGTTCTACCTCCAGGACGGCCAGTGGGTCGATGCCGAGGAGGCCGGCAAGCGCAAGACGCGCGTCGTCAAGATCCTGAGCCCGGAGTACTTTGAACTCCTCAAGAAAGACGCGACGTTTGCCAAGGCGCAGCAACTCGGCTGGGCCATTTCGATCAACGTCGGCGCGGAGCGCATTGTGGTCGAGAAGGACGGCAAGCAGAAGGACGAGAGCCTGATCCCGAAGGCGGCAGCGCCGGAGCCGGGGCCTGGCGGGCCGAACCAGAACCGGCGCTTCGAGCAGCAGATCCCCAGGCTCCAACGGCCGAACGGCGGCCCTAACCAGGGACCGATCCCACCGTTGCAACAGCAGATCCCGCCCAACCGCAGGCAACAAGACCGGGACCAGTAACCCAACCGACGAGCGTCCGAGCCGCGCACGCAGCGAGTCTTCGAGCGGAGTAAGCGGCCGCAGCGCCCCGCCGCTTACTCCGCTCGAAGACTCGCTGCGTGCGCGGCTCGGACCGCAATCAAGTTGAGGGGTCCATGCCATGAGCACTCCGGTAGCATACTTCCTCACCTTCACCTGCTACGGCACCTGGCTGCACGGGGACGAGCGCGGCTCCGTGGACGATGAGCACAACGTCCCTGGGACGCCGGTACTGCCCCCCGATGCCGCACGCCAGGCTCGCGAATGGGACGACCTCGCCGAGCCACCTTATCACCTCGACGCGCCGCGCCGCCAGGTAACGCTTCACGCCCTGTGTGAGATCGCTCGGCGGAAAGGTTGGGTCCTGCACGCCGTCCACGTCCGCTCGAACCACCTACACCTGATCGTGACGGCCGAGGGGTCGCCCGAGCGCGTCCTGAACGACTTCAAGACCGCCGCCAGCCGCCGCCTGAACAAGGCGTTCCCGGCCGAGCGGGATCGGGCGCGCTGGACGCGACACGGCAGTACACGTTACTTGTGGACGGAGGAAGCCGTCGCGGAAAAGGTGCATTACGTGCTGGAAGGGCAAGGCGAACCCATGGAACGATTTCCGGACCCGAGCGCCGATCCGAGCCACGCACGCAGCGCAGCGGAGTAAGCGACCACAGCCCCCCGCCGCTTACTCCGCTGTGGCTGCCCCCTTATCGATGAAAGCAAGATTGGAGACAAATCGATGACGCGCATGCTCTCCCTTTCCCTGGTCGCGCTCACCTGCTGCGCCATCAGCGCCCAGGAGCCACCGGCCCGCAACCGGGTGCAGAACTTCCAAAACCCGGCCCCGCAGTTCGTCCGAAACCAGCCCCCACGCGGGGCGGTCATCCACGAGCCGTTCACGCCCCCGGTCACCGCGGCCAAAATTCGCACCGCCATCGACGACGCCGTCTACTACCTCCGCACCCAGCAGGGGGCCGACGGCAGCGTCGGCGGCGACGAGGGCCAGACGAGTTTGACTGCCCTGACCTTGCTCGCCGCTGGGGCCGACCCTGCCGCCGACGACGGCCTGAAGAAGATGCTCGACTGGCTCGGCGCGCGGAAGCCAAACAACACCTATATTCGCGGTGTCCGCGCCAACGTCTGGGAATACGCTCTCCGCAAACTCCCCGATGACGCGAAACTGAAGGCCCTCTTGAAGGAGGACTTCGAGTGGCTCCTGGCCGCCAAGGGTAACCGGCCGGGCTGGCGCTACACGATGCAGTCGACCGACTGGGACAATTCCTGCACGCAGTACGGCGTCCTCGGCGTCTGGGCGGCGACCCGGGCCGGCCACGACCCCGGCGACAAGTTCTGGACCGGGCTCTCGAAGCACTTCCGCGACGTCCAGGGGGCGGACGGCGGCTGGAGCTACACGACCGGCGGCTCGACCCCGGCGATGGCGACGGCCGGGCTGGCCAGTCTGTTCCTCGTCTTCGACATGTACCACGGCAAGACGCCGTACAGCCGGGCCAACCCGCGCACCTTCACCGAGGGGGACGCGGCCGCTGTCCTCAAGTCGCTCGAACGCGGCATGAACTGGCTCGGCAAGCAGAAGGGCGGCAAGGCGGATGGCTACTACCTGTACGGCATCGAGCGGACCGGCGTCGCCAGCGGCCTGAGACTCATCGGCGGCGAGGACTGGTTCGCCGAGGGCGCGCTGGTCGTCCTGCAGGCCCAGCGGCGTGACGGCTCCATCCCGCTCGGCAACTGGGACCGCGGGGCGATCGGCACGTCCTTCTGCACCCTGTTCCTGGTCTACGGCGGCGCGCCGGTGGCGGTGAACAAACTCCAGTATGGCAAGGGCTCCGACTGGAACCTCAACCCGCGCGACCTCGCCAACCTGAGCAAGGCCCTGTGGACCGCCTACGAACGGCCGATCAACTGGCAGACTATCTCGATCACCAGCCCGGCTGCGGAGTTCGACGCGCCGATCCTGTTCCTTTCCGGCTCGGAGAAGTGGGAGTACACGGCGGCCGAGGCCATGAAGTTGCGCGAGTACGTCGAACGCGGCGGCACCATCCTGGCCGAGCCGAGCGACCATAGCAAACCGTTCGCTGAGTCGATGGAACGACTACTTGGGGACATGTACCCGCCGAAGGACTACCCGAACGTCAAGCTTGAGCCGCTCGCGGCCGATCACCCGATCTTCACGGTCGTCAAGCACGAGTGGAAGAACCGGCCGAAACTGCGCAGCGCGAGCAACGGCTCGCGGACGTTCTTCCTGCTGTCCGACGAATACATGTCGGGCGACTGGCAGAGCAACCGCGAGACCCGCGACGCCTTCGCGTTCGCGATGAACCTGCTGTTCTACGCGACGGACCTCGGCGAACTGGAGGGCAAATTCTCGACGATCCTGCCGGAAAAGGCCGCGGCCAAGGCGAAGGCGGGGACGGTCACGATCGCCCGGGTGCGCCACGGCGACACGCGCGACTGGGAGGCGACTGGCCGGGCCTGGGACAAACTCGCCCCGCTCGGCAAGCACCTGACGGGCCGGACGTTCAAGCAGCAGGGCCCCGTCGTCCTCGGCAAGGACTCGCTGAAGGAAGTGAAACTGTTGCACCTGACCGGGCGGAGTACCGTGGCGCTGACCGAGGCGGAACGGACAGCCCTCAAGGAGTTCGTGCAGGGCGGCGGCACGGTGCTGGTCGATGCCCACGCCGGGAGGGCGGAGTTCGCCAGGACGGCGCGCAAGCAACTGGAGGACCTCTTCGGCCCGCTCGCGCCACTGGCGAAGGAGCCGGTCCTCGCGGAGGGCCGGTTCGAGAACGGCCAGGATTTGAACGTCGGCGTCGGCTTCACGCTGGCGGCCCGCCAGGCGCTCCGCGCCAAGGGCGAGAAGTCCGACGGTCAGAAGATCCTGGTCGTTTTGATGAAGGGTCGGCCGGCAGTTCTCTTCTCCGAGTACGACGTCGTTGCCGCGGGAGCGGGCATCGCGAACTACCGCGCCCTGGCATACAGGCCGGAGTCGGCCCGGAAGATCCTCAGCAATGTATTCACCTACCTAACGCTGGATTGAGGGCTATCAGCGCAAACTATACTCAACGCGGCCCAAGCTGACACAAGCCCGAAGCGCCAGCGCCGGGATCCTTCCTCTGTCCCGGCGCTGGCGCTTCGGGCTTGTGTCAACTCACCCCGCGTCGAGAAGACGATGTATTGGCCTGGACTCCCTGTTGAAGTTTCATCGACGAGGCTGCCCTTTCGCGGGCCGCCGGACTGAGGTAACAAGTGTCGGAAGCGTGCCAGGAAAGTCCGCTGCGGAACGCAAAATCGTTGATGCATGTGTTTTGAGCGCAGGGCGGTTGCAGTGGACAGTGGCGCGTAGGCTGGGTGGGACGGCTTCCCTGAGTCGTCACAATCCAGCGCACAGTTGGCGCTCAGGTTCGTCCAAGAATGAGATCGAGCACCCAGCAGCCGCGGACGTGTTCGAGTTCCCACAGGTAGCGGCCAATCTTATCCCAATCGGTTGTTCGTCGGCAGTGGGCAAGGATCCCCTCATCGACACAACCAGCTTCCTCCAGCGCATCCCCCAGGAAGGGCAGATCTTGAAAACGCCGTGTCTCGTAGAGCGTCTGAGCCATCTACATCACACAGGCCCCGTTCCAACGCAGAACCTGTGCATCAATGGAGAAAGGGCGGTAAGGGTGAAAAATGTCGCGGAGGAAGACGCACGCTCCATCGCGGCGGTTGTAGGGGTTGCCGTCGAGCGGTACCGTCTGTCTCATCAGGCCACTGGTGGCCAAGGCTGCGTCGAACGGCGACGCACTCAACGCTTGCACTGCCATCTCGCAGGCGAGCCGCTTGGTATACGAGTCGTTGGATTGCCCCACGAGGGGCAGGGGCACTCGCACTGCCTCAAGATCTTGTTGATCGACCAACCCCTCGGCACACCGCTCGGCCAGTTCCACCGCGGACCGCCAATCCGCTGAAAGGAGATGCCAGGCGCGCCGGCAACAAGCGACCACAAAGAGGCGCAGTTTCCTGGGACTTGCCTCGCGGCCAAGAAACCGAAGCATGTACTCGCAGTCGCCGGCATAGCGCCACTCGGATTCGGTCATGCTGCCAATCCTCCGACCACCAGGTCGAATCCCCAAAGGCTGGGCACGAGCAGCCCCAGTGCTTGTGTCTCGGCTCGCGCCTGCAATGCTACCGCGCTTGCATCCGCCCGCGATTTGCCCCTACAATGCCTTCAGTAGCAAAGAGGACCAGAGGCGACGGCGATGCCAATTATCGAGGCCAGCGGCCTATCCAAAACCTATCGCGTTTTCCAGAAGAAGGAAGGCTTTCTCGGAGCCGTCCGCGGACTGTTCCGCCGTCAGTACAAAGAAGTCCACGCCGTGGACGGCGTCAGCTTCACCATCGAGCCGGGCGAGATGGTCGCGTTCCTCGGCCCCAACGGCGCCGGCAAGACCACCACCCTCAAAATGCTCTCCGGCCTGATCTATCCCTCCAGCGGCAGCGCCCGCGTCCTCGACTTCGTGCCCTGGCATCGCGCCGACGCCTTCCGCCGCCGCTTCTCGCTGGTGATGGGCCAGAAGAATCAGCTCTGGTGG
>DASPXY010001453.1:0-8830 GCA_035637055.1 Gemmataceae bacterium
TTCCTGGCTGGGCGGCGACGCCGCTCCCGGCCAGTGCCAGCGCCAGCGTGGCGCCGCCCAGGGACGTGATCCCCAGGACTCGCAGGCAAACCTTCATGTGTTCTGCCCTCCTGCTCATGGATGGAATGGACTCCCTGTTGGTTCACAGGGCACAACGCAGACAGGAAAGCCACACCAGAGAGGGCCTCCATGCACGGACATGGCTTCGATGGTTGCGGGCATCCTACCCGCACGCTCATCAGGGATCAGGAACCGTGGGGCGGGAGCCGCTTCTGTCTGCACGGTTCACGGCCGACCTGGACCGGGGAGCCAGCCCATCGGCCCAGGTGCGCGATTCATCCACGACGGTCCGAAACGCAAGGAACCCGCGAGCGGGGTGATGCGCACCTCGGCCAGCAACGGCTCGCCGGTCAACTCCCGCCACTTCTCGCGTTGGGCCAGCGTCAACTCCTTCATGATCTTCTCATGCACGCTCGCCCAGGACGGCTGCTGCGGGCGCGGCGGCGGTCTCCCTGTCCCCTTGCCGCCTTTGCCGTAACCGTCACCGCCCTTGCCGCGCGGCCCACCCGCAAACCCAACCTCCCAGGGCGGTTGATACGCAGTTTGTAAGATATTTCGGATCTTCTCACGCTGCTTTGTGGTCAACTGCAAGGTGGCGACCAGTTCCGGATCGGCGAAGCCGTACGGGCCGCGCTGGTACATCTGCAGCAGGAGTTGCCGAAAGCGTTTCGCTTGCTCGCTGTCGAGAGTTTCGGCGATGGCACCCTCTTCCTCCCGAGCCACTTTGAGCGACCTGGCCCGACGCTCTTCCGATTCCGAGTTGCGAAACTCCCCGATCAGTTTGTGCCATTGTTCCTTGATGCGTTCGGCGACCTGCTCGACGCGCGCGCGCTGGTCTGCGGTGAGTTTCAACTCTTTTTGGATCGACGATTGCTTGAGCAACTCGAGTTGGCCGGAACTCTGCAAGGCCGTCAACTCGTCGAGCAAACGCGTCACCCGCGCCCGGCTCGCCTCCAGTTCGGCCTGAATGGACGGATCCTGGCGCCGTTCAAGGAAATCCTGGTAATAGCCGAGCGTCGCTTCGAGCATGCGGCGGCGCACGCTCTCCAGCGCGGGAGGCAAGTTCGCCAGATCCTCCTCGCCGATGTGCGAGAGCAGATCGACCGCCTGACGAGCCGCGCGGAAGTTCTCCTCGGCTCGGACACGCTGTTCGCGGGCCGATTCCGCCTGGCGCCGCTCGCGTTCATAGGCGGCGCGGGTTTCGGTGTGCTCCTGCGCGATGAACCACATGGCGACGACCAGCCCAGCGACCGCGACCAACAGCAGAGCCACCGCCGAGGCGACGAGGCCGCGGTGTCGTCTGGCCCACTTGCACGCGCGGTCGCGGAGCGTGGGCCGCCGGGCGAAAATCGGCCGGTTATCGAGGAAACGCTGCAGATCGTCTGCCAGTTCCTGCGCCGTCCCGTAGCGTTCGGCGGGGTTCTTGGCGATCGCCTTGAGGACAATCGTCTCCAACTCGACCGGAATCGAGGGATCGATTCGCCGTGGCGGCCGCGGCTCCTCGCCGCCGATCTGCGTCAGCAATTCCTGCCGGTCCTGGCCGTCGAACGCGGGCCGGAGCGTCAGCAATTCGTAGAGCGTCATGCCGAGCGAGTAAATGTCGGTGCGATGGTCCACCACGCCGCGTTTGCCGAGTGCTTGCTCCGGGCTCATGTACCGCAGCGTGCCGAGCACTTCCCCCGTGATGGTCAGGTTGGCGTCGCTCTGGAAGAGTGCCAGGCCGAAGTCAGTCACCCACAGGTTGCCGCGCACATCGACGAGCAGGTTCGCCGGCTTGATATCTCGGTGAACGATGGCGAGTTGGTGGGCATGCTCCAGCGCCTCCGCCGCTTTCATCGCCAACCGGGCTGCCGTCCGGAAGAACTCTGCGGAGCGTCGCCGGGCGAGGATCGAGGATTGAGGATCGAGGATCGAGGATCGGCGTTCGATGACCGTGGTAGTCTTCGGGGCCTTCGATCCACGGTCCTCGATTCTCGCTCCACGCTCCTCGTCACGAGTCGCACGCATCTCCTCAATGAGAGCGGCGAGGCTGCGGCCCTCGATGAGCTGCATCGCATAGTAGTGGACGCTACGCTCGCAGCCCACCGCATACACCGGCACGATATTCGTGTGGTGTAGTTGCGCGGCGGCCTGCGCTTCCCGCTGGAAGCGTTGCAAATGCTTCGGGTCGAGGGTCGCAGCCAGGGGCAGCACCTTGAGGGCGACGCGCCGTCCGAGGGATAACTGCGTTGCCTCGTAGACGACGCCCATGCCACCCCGGCCGATCTCGCGCCCGAGCTGAAAATCGCCCAGCGGTCGCTGCTCAGCTTCGCCCGGCAGGCCCGGAGGCGTTAGGCCGTCAGGCTCGTTCGGAGCGTGCAGGGAGGGAGCCGCGGCATGCAGGAAGGCGAGACCGTCGAGGCATTCGGTCAGTGCAGCGGCAATCTCGGGATGGCGCGCGAGGAACCGTCGGCGGTCCGGCGTGCGCCCCGCTTCGAGTTCCGCCAGGTATTCCTCCATCGCCGCGATGACGCGCGGGTCGTCGGGATCGGTGGCCACAAGGGGGCCACGTTGCTCGTGCCGAATTTGGGTCATGAGTCCCCTCCCAAAGTGCGGCGCAACTGGACGAGTGCCCGGGTCCAGAGCTTCTTGACGCTGTCGAGCGTCCGGCCCATCCGCTCAGCTACCTCGGGGAATGTCAGACCCTCCATGTGGCGGAGAATCAGTACCTCCTTGTAGTCTTCAGGGAGCTGCCCGAGGGCGTTGGCCAGGAGAACCCCTTGCTCGCGGCTGGCGGCGCGTTGACTGGGCGAACTATCCGTGGCCACCAGGCCCCGGTCAAGGATTTGCGACGACTGATCGATCTCCAGGGCGAGCTGGCACTCCAGGCGGATGTCGCGCCGCTGGGTGCCGCAATAGTGCCGTACGAGCATGGCCAGGTTCGCCGCCAGGATTTGACGCAGCCAGCTGACCAGTTCGCCTTCGGTCTTGCCGCGAAACGAAGCCAGGTCGCGATGGGCCTTCAGGAATGTTTCCTGGACGAGGTCCGCCGGGTCGACCTTTCCCTGGAGGCGCCGGCCAATCTGAAGACGCGCCAACAGGGTCAGGTAATCGCGATACAACTCCAGGAGTTGCCCACGAGCGGGCCCGTCCCGATCGCGTGCCAGTTGCAACAGGTGTTCCGGGTCCGGATCGGTGCTCATGGGCAAGACATCCTACGAGGTTAGCTGCGAAGACGGAACCAAACGTGCCGCTCAATGGGTGGCGGGTGGCGGGTGGCAGGTGGCGGGAGAAGAAAGGACCCCGCTGTTGTGGCACGGTCTCCTGACCGTGCCACTCGGCCTGACCGCAGGTCTCCCTGAACCCAGAGGAGACCTGCGGTCGGGAAGAGTGGCACGGTCAGGAGACCGTGCCACAACAGCTTGGGACAAAGAAGCCTCTTCTCCCGCCACCCGCCACCCGTTCACTGCTTGATGTCGATTTTGATCGTCGCCTCGCCCTTGAGTGTGATCGAGCCGCCCCCGTAGTCCCACATGCCGGTCACCTGCGGTTCAAGCGCTCTCAGGCTCAGTCGGCCATCCTCCAACGAGCCTTCCACACGCAACCGGAGCGTGTGCTTCCCCTGCTTGCCGTATTTGTGCAGGACGACAGCCTCTCCAGTCAGTCTCTTGCCGTCACTTTTGAGAGCGGCTTTCTCCAGACGCTCGTCCTGCTTGGGCCAAAGCAGACAACTCAGCAGGGCCTTCGCGACATCCGCCGGCACGTCGCCTTTCTTGCCAAGGGCCTTCACCTGCTCGGCGGCGAGCGCCGACGAGCCCTGGTACTTGAACGGATACTTCTGCGTGTTGAACATGGTCCCCTGCGTGTAGCCTTCCACCGTCGCGGTCACGGTCAGGGCCGCCTGGGGCGGTTGCTTCGGATCGGCCTGCGGTTCGTTTCCGGCCGCCAGGGTCGTGAGCATCCCCGCCAGACAGGTCACGCCCAGCGCCATCGCGGATAGTCGTTGCATGGGTCCTCCGTTTCGGGGCCTTCCCCTCCGAAAAATGGCAGAACAAGCGCTGTAAATATCTTTCCTGTCGTTGCGGCTCGTGTCTACAATAAATCGGAACCCGACCCCAACCGACCCCAATGTCGTGCGCCGTCTCGGCAGGAGGAAATCACGAGTTGAACCGCCACCTTGCCCCCACGCTCCCCGGCCGTCCCCTCCTCTGTGCGATGCTGCTCGTGGCCTTCCTCGCCGCCCCCGCGAGCGCCCAGGACAAGGCCAAACCGCTCCGCTGGGGCGCCGACGAGGAAGGCGGCGCACCGTACATCTTTCCCGATCCTGACCGGCCCGGCCAGAACAAGGGCTTCGAGGTCGATCTGGCCGAACTACTGGCCAAGGAGTTGAACCGGCCCATTGTGTGGAAACACGCTGAGTTCAAGGAGTTGCTCGACGGCCTGCGCCGCGGCGACTTCGACCTGGCGATGAACGGCCTGGAGGTGACGCCGGGACGGCTGAAACACTTTCGCATGAGTCGGCCTTATTACGTCTACCGCCTCCAACTGGCCCTGCGCCGCTCCGATCCCCGCTTCGGCTCGCTGCAGGAGATGATCGGCCAAAACGGTGTGACGGTCGGCACTCTCGAAGGCACGGCCGCTGCCCAGGTTCTCGAACAGCTGAAGATCCCCAGGCGTATCTACCCGGGCCAGACCGAACTGTACAAGGAATTGTTGAACAAAAACATCGATGGCGTCTACATCGACACCATCATCCACGCGCAATACCTGCCCGCCTTCCCCGACCTTCGCCTCGTCGGGCCAACCGAACGCCAGGGATACTACGGCATCGCCTTTCGCAAGGAGGACGAACAGCTGGCGACAGAGTTCGACCAGGCCCTGGACCGACTGAGCAAGAACGGCGCATTGGAGCGACTTTACCGCAAGTGGAAAATCTGGAATGACGACCAGGAGTTGCTCGAAACCTTCCGCGGCTACAAGCAGGCAGTCGCGGAAGGGCCGGAGGAGCAGCGGGCAGCTGCGGAAGAGTGGCCCATCGGCCGCTACCTGCCGCTCTTGCTCGATGGCGCCGGCGTGACGATCCTGCTCACCCTGCTGAGCATGGCGTTGGCGGTGGCGCTGGGCTTGCCGATCGCCCTGGGGCGGTTGTACGGGCCTGCCCCGGTGCGCTGGTTCGCGACGCTCTACGTTGAATTTTTCCGCGGCATCCCGGTCCTGCTGCTGCTGTACTTCCTCTACTACGGGCTGTCGGATCTGTCGGGTTATTACGGCCTGGGCGACCTGTTGAAGTTGAGTCCGCTGACGGCGGCGGTGCTTGGCTTCGGTCTGAACTATGCCGCCTACGAGGCAGAGATTTACCGGGCGGCGATCAACGGCGTCCCCCCTGGCCAGTGGGAGGCGGCTACGGTGCTGGGCATGAGGCCCACCCTGACCTTCCGCCGCATTATCTTGCCGCAGGCCCTCCGCTCCATCTTGCCGCCCATGACCAACGACTTCGTCGCCCTGTTCAAGGACACGAGCGTCGTCAGCATTATCGCGGTGACCGAGTTGAGCAAACAGTACCAGATCCTCTCGAAGACCAGTTTCAAGTACATCGAGATCGGGTTGGTGACGGCGGCCCTGTACCTGGTGATGTCCGTCCCGCTGGGCTACCTCTCGCGGCGACTCGAAAAGCGCTGGGGCAAACATGGAGTGACAGGACTATGACACAGGAACGCAATGAGCGTCTGAGCGAAAACCCCTCCCCCCAACCCCCTCCCCGAGACGGAGAGGGGGAGCAAAACAAGCAGTCTTCTCTTCTCCCCCTCTCCGTTGCGGGGAGGGGGTTGGGGGGAGGGGTGCAGGTGACGCTGCGCGGCGTCAGCAAACGCTTCGGCGAGCGAAAAGTGCTCGAACGGATCGACCTCACCGTCAACGCCGGCGAGACGGTGGCGCTGATCGGCCCCAGCGGCGGCGGCAAATCGACCCTGCTGCGCTGCCTGAATGGGTTGAATCCGTTCGACGAGGGGGAGATTCGCGTCGGTCCGCACACGCTCCACGGCGGGCCGGCCGGTCATGGCAACAGCACCGCCCTGCGCGCCATCCGCCGCTTCTTCGGCATGGTGTTTCAGGACTTCCAGCTGTTCCCGCACCTGACCGCGCTGCAAAACGTCATCGAGGCGCCCGTCCAGGTGTTGCGCCAGCGCCGCGCCGAAGCCGTCGAGCGCGGCCGGCAATTGTTGACGCGAGTGGGACTCGGCGACCATCTCGACGCCTGGCCGCAACAGCTCTCCGGCGGCCAGAAACAGCGCGTCGCGATCGCCCGTGCCCTGGCGATGGGACCGCGCGTGCTGCTCTGCGACGAGATTACCAGTGCTCTCGACCCGGAATTGAAGAACGAGGTGCTCGGCGTTCTGGAAGACCTCAAGCGCGACGGCCTGACGCTGCTGATGGTGACGCACGAGATCGGTTTTGCCCGCCGTGCCGCCGACCGCGTGGTGGTGCTGGCGGATGGCTGCGTCGTCGAGGAAGGTCCGCCGGCCCAGGTGCTCGACAAGCCCCAGGCACCGCGAACCCAGGCCTTCCTGCGGCGCGTCCTGGGGTGACTTGAACCACAGAGACACCGAGAAGACAATCACAGAGAATGAAGAACGGAGAACGGGGAACGGAGAACGGAGAACGGAGGGAAGCGGACCTGTTTTCTCATTCTCCGTTCTCTGTTCTCTGTTCTCCGTTCTTCATTCGCTCTTCTTCTGTGGCTCTGTGGCTCTGTGGTTCAACTCGACCCGTCCGGTGGTTCCTCGGGTTCGGGGAAGTGTGTCTCGCGGGCAAAACGCGGCAGACTGCAGTGGTGTCTCCCGACAAATTCCTTCTCCAAACGTGCCAGCGGCTTGGACCCCAGCGGCGCCTCGCGCAGGAGCAGGCCGACCTCCCGCACCATGTGCGCCGCCAAACGGGCCGAGTCGTCCATATCCTCGTACATCACCCGCAACGTGGGGAAGGGATTGAAGTAACGCAGCCGGGCGATCTCGGCGGCGAGCGTCTCGGACGCTTGCTTGAGGGAAAGACGCCCCTCGGCGAGTTCATGCCCGAGCTCCTTCAGCCGGACGGCATAGTCGTGCTGCTCCCGGAACATTTCGCTCAAGTGGCGCGAGCGGACTTCCGCCTGGGCCAGCGTCTGCTGGTCCTCGCGGTTGTTCAGGAGGAGGAGCAGACTGTAACCGACGACCACCGCGACAACAGGGCACGCCACCGCAAACAGGCCGCGGCCAAGGCGCGGCCGACGACGACCGACGAAAATGCCGACGGCCACGACCGTACCGGCGGAGGCCACCTTGTAGCCCGCCAGGCCCCACCAACCCCAATTCACCAGCACCCCAGCAGCGATGGGGTTCGCTTCGTAAAAGGAGGTGCCCTGAATCTCGATCAGATAGTAGGTCAGGCACAGGTCCAGCACACTCAGCGCCACAAAGGCCGCTGTCAACAGCCTGGTGTGGCTGAACGCAGAGCGCACGAACCGTGGACCGTGGACCGTGGAGGCGAACGGCCGGCGTGAGCCGGCTGGTACTGGCTCCCCCAGCCGGCTCACGCTGGCCGTTCGCCTCCGCGGTTCATGGTCCACGGTTTCGGTGGTCATGTCCACTTCCTGTCGGTACTCCGCTGTCGGCAGAGCGCAACCTCTTCCCGGCGGCGCCTGAGCACCTGAACAACAGGTTGCAGGGCGCGCGGGAACGGGAATGAAACCCGAAGGTCTCCAAACACCCCAATCCTGGCGTACTACGTACGCTTTCTGAGAGGGGGTCAACGATACGGCGTGGAGGGATAGGCGTTTCTGATCCGTCCGAGGCCGTCAAGGAGGTAGGCGACCCGTAAGGGTCGTTCGGGGTAGGTTGCCTCTCTTCTCTTCCGTTCCGTTTTGACGCTTGACACATCACCTTTAACGACTGTAGGTGATGGGCCAGCCTTCGTCAATTATCTATCCAACCCCTCACGCCGCGGGGAGTTTCGCTCAAACACGAAAAAAAATCCAGGGCGATCCCGGCAGGGGTGCGCAGTGGACATTCGTACCCGCGGCTGTGGGGCAGACGTTGTCTGCCGTCCGGAGAAGGCAGACAACCATGTCTGCCCCACTGTCCCGCCCCCAAACTTCACGGTCAGCAAAGAGGAACCCACCTTGTTTTCACAAAGCGCTGCTGCGGAGAGGCTCGAATTTCCGGCAACTGCCCTGTCTTTGAAACTTTCGGCCAACATTTCGGGCAGCAGTTCGTTAGAAGATTACTGACTAAGAAAGGGCTTCTGGGAAGATTGTCTGTCGCGGGCAGGCAATGTTGGCTGCCTTGGTAGACAGCGCGGGGGGGGTGGGAGGCTGCGTTTCGCCCCACTTCCTCTTCCCCAACTCGCCTCCGCACACCGGGTGACTTGACTGCACCCCCGACAGCGAAGACTCAACAAACGTACGGCAAATTCCGACGATCCGGACGCGTCGGCATGCTGCAGCCGCCGTGAGGCACGGCTCCGTACACTGCTGCCTCCAACCTACCAGCCGTTTCCGACGGACTCGTTCCAGTTCATTCCTGACTCTCCGGTTGAGGTGAGCATCCATGAGTGTGTTTTCTTTTCTGCGTCATGTCGGCAGGCGGCACAAGGAGAGCCAGCGAGCAAAGGGAGCGAAAAAGCAGCGGCGCGGGGGTGAACGGCTGCGGGTCGAAGCTCTGGAAAAGCGCGAACTGCTCAACAACGATACCCCCTTCATCAAGTCGGTGAGTCCGCCCGATGGGGGTGGGTCCAGCTCCGCCCTGCCGGCCCTTACCAT
>DASPXY010001454.1:0-2392 GCA_035637055.1 Gemmataceae bacterium
AGCCACGCCCGCCGCCAGCGCAATTCTGGATCGTATTTCCACGGCTGCCAGGAGACCGCTCGCGGGCGTTCCTGCCCGGGGTGATGCTCCCCGCGAGCGGCCCCTTGATCACCCCCTTGATCCCCCCTCTAGGGGTCCCTAGTACTACAACCGTAGATCGTTACCTGGCTGTTCAGGGGCGAGCAGGGCCAGCGAGCAGACGAGGGCGGCCACTGTTGATGATCCGGTTGTGCACACAACCGAAGATCAGACGGTGGCCGCAGGCCACAGCGTAGAGGTAGGCCCTGCCCGCTGGAAGGCGGGCCTGGAGGAGTTTCCGGGCCGGGTCGGGGCCGGTTCGGTCGGTCAGGCCGCACACCCACGGCCCTTCACCACTCGGCCCGCCACGGACTGCTCCTCAGCTTCCTGCCGGTTCGGTGGTTTTGGCCGTCAGGGCCCGGAGCCATGGCGTGGTCCCGGTGGAGCACTTCGCGTTCCTGGACGCCTCGGCGGACCAAGGATCAAGTGGCTCACCCTCGACCGCCCAGACCTTGTTCAACTCATGCTGCAAGTACGCAACCAGAAGGGGGTGGAGCAACAGCCCGGGTCCAAGCAGCCAGGCAGACCGCACGGTCTCCGGCTGACCAGCTCGAGCCTGCTCTCTCCGAATCTGCCTGCCGGTTCGAATGAACGCTGGGCCCAGAACAAGCCAGGCGGCGACCATCACAGGAATGGCCGGGGCAACAAACGCCGCGGCCGAAACAAGCCAGCGGACGGTCATCATGAGACGTGACAGGACCAGCCGATAACCGGACTTCCACGTCCCGTATGAATGGTCGAGATCCCGCAATTCACGATCAACACGATGCCACCAAAGAAAGCTGACTGGTAACGATGCGCCCCACGCAACCAGAAACCCGTACACCAGAACGTCCGAGACTGGGGACTCTAATTCCGCAATTTCTTGCATGCAGGCGAGGAGAAGAAACAACAAGGGCATGAGGATGCGAACTCCGAAGGGACGTTCAACCTTCGCGACCGCGCTCCCGCCACGAAGGCGAACCTCGAACGGCCTAACCGGACCCGAGCGACCCGCTTGCCGCCGCTGCCAGGTCTGGTACAGCCAGCCAAGCCTCACCAGCGCCGGGATCAGCAGCAAGGCTGCCACCCCAAGAAACACCACCCGATCCCGCACCAGGGGAGCGACGAGGCCCGATCGAACGGACAAGCCACCCCAGGCCAGCGGCACCAGCACGACCATCGCCGGAACGACGAGATCGAAGGGAAATTCCCTCGGCGCCCGCCCGCCAAGCTCTTCAAACAACCGACGTTCACGCTCATAAATACCGGTCGCCTGCGAGACGCTCCACCGGGCAACGGCCGACCGGTGACGCCCCTCGGGTTCGGGAGCCAGGTTGAACAGCATGCGCTTGAGGCGAAAGGCCGGCACGAACGGTCGCAGCACCAAGTACAACGAAAGTGCCAGGCCCAGCGTCACCACGGCCACTTGCAGGAGGCCCCCATTCAGCAGGGCATCAAGCGCCTGGTTCACCGAGGTGAAGTCCGCAGAAAGCGCCGCCCCGAGCTTCTCGACCGTCTCCCGCGCCCGCTTGAGCAGCTCCTCCGGGCGACCCAGCCCGCCAGCCTGGGGCAGCTCGAGGCCCCGGGTCACAACCCTGTCGATGATCGGCCGGCCAAGGACGATGGTCGCCACGACCAGCAACGTAAGGTAGGTCCGTGGTCGGGTCGGCGGCAGGGACTGCTGGAACTCCCGCACGGCCTCACGGTCTTGCTGCTCGGCGTCGGCCATCGATCCCAGCGCCGCTCGCGCGCTGTAGCGGCGACTCAGTCCCGCAAGCACCCGACCGACGTGACGGACCACGAAGAAGCGCAGCATCCATCTGGGGCGAGGGAGGTACCGGAGTCGGCCCAAACCGCCGCGGTCTGCGTGCCTCCACAGGACCATGGGCACCAGCGGCAGGTCGCTGATGGTGTCGAGGATGCCTTGGTAGGCCCCGAGGAGCTCACACACCTGCGAACCACGAGGCGTCGACCCGTTGGCCTGCTGCAAGGACAGCCCCTACCTCCGGACCCTCGCCTCCACCAGTCGCAAAGTCAATCACACCGCCACCCATGCCAGGAGGTGACGCCGGCCACCGCGACGCTGTGCGGTCGAGCACGTCGTCCGCCGCCTCCTGACCGCTGCCTGACCAGCCAGGTAACGATCTACGGTTGGAGTACTAGATCCCCCCTTGATGGGTCCCTCAGCCACCGCGGGGTAGCGGGGACCAGCCGAAGTGCCGTTCGCCCTGGTCTAGGGCTCAGCGGGGCCGGGTCACGCGCAAAGAGCGCGCATGACCCGGCCTCGCTTCGCTACGTAGGAGTGCCGCCCACCTGCCAACTGGGGCGGGCG
>DASPXY010001455.1:0-4185 GCA_035637055.1 Gemmataceae bacterium
ATGGAGGATCGAGGATGGAGGATCGAGGATCGAGGATGGAGGATGGAGGATCGAACATGGCAACAGCTCGTTCTTCTCGATCCTCGATCCTCGATCCTCCATCCTCGATCCTCGATCCTCCATCCTCGATCCTCCATCCTCGATCCTCCATCCTCGATCCTCCATCCTCGATCCTCCATCCTCGATCTCCCGCCATTCGGCGTTACTTTTTCTCGCCGCCCGGGTCCGGCAGGCGCACGAGCAGCATCTGCTGCGTCCGCTCCGTCCCGTAATGGACCAGTACCGGCGTCTGCTCCTGCGTCAGATTGTTCACGCCGGTCTCGAAGACGATGGTCTTCTTCTCGCCGATGGACCAGGCGGCGCGCTGCGTCTTCGGGTCCACGGCGCCGTAAACCTGCAGGGTGTTGTCCGCGACGGCGTCGTAGTAATTGCCGCGGATGATGCCGCCCTTGTTGACGGCCAGCTGGAAGATGTTTTGAGCGATCTTCTCATCGCCCTGGACGAGGCCGAACACGCCCAGCGGTTGCCAGTCCTCGTCGGCGGAAGGCTTGGCTTGCCGGCCGCGGTCGGCGTACTGGGTCGCCTGTTCGGCGTATTGCGGGGCGGTCGCGACCTGCTCGCCATTGTAATAGACGTTGTTGTTCTCGATGACGACCGTGCTGCCGTAGTCGTAGATGACCGGCGGCGCACTGATGCCGCAGTAGAGGGCCACCGTCGGCCACGGCGGCACCACCCAGATCGGCACACGCCAGCGGGCCGGGTACCACGCCGCGGGATGCGCTCGATACCAGCCCGTGTTGAAGGCCGTGTAGTGATACCCCGTGCGAACGACGGCAGCCGAGTGGTTCAGCGCGTAGGGACTGACGTAGCGCGTCGTGTGGCCGACAGCCGCTCCGCCGACGCGAGCGACTCCAGCACCGCCCGGGCCAACCGTCACGCCGCCGCGATAGCCGGCCGCCGCCGAACCGAACGGGCCGCTGATGGCCGCGCCGTGTGCCCCACTGGCGCGCACGCCTCCAGCCGGTCCCACGGTCACGCCGCCGCGTCCGCCTGTCGTGAAACTCTGGCCGCCCGGGGTCGTCACCCTGGCGCCGTGCGCCCCGCCGGCATGCACGCCGCCGAGCGGCCCGACGCCGACGCCACCGACCCGGCCCCCCTGAATCGTCGTCCCGCCGGGCGCGGTGTAGGTGCGGTGCTGCGCGCCGCCCGCCCCGAAACCGCCGTACGGTCCCACCGCCCCTCCGACGCGTGCGCCGCCGGAGAAGGTGCCGCCGCGTGGCCCAACCGCCATCCCGCCGCGGGCTGCCCCGAACCCTCGCGCCATGGCTTCCGTGTGTGGGCCGGCGACGAACACCAGCGCCGCGCCCAGGATTTGTATGGTGAACTTCATCGTCGATGTCTCCTCGATGAGTATGCGCTTTGGACTCGTCACTTCCCCGCCTTCACGCGCGTCACCCGCACCGGCGGCATGTTCGGCAGCATCGTGCCGGCGACGGTGCGTTCGGTCGATTGCCAGGTGAAGGCATCCTTGCCGAGCGGAATGAGGATATTGACCGCGCTTCCCTCGGTGCCATCGGGCAGTGAGCCGGCGCAGTCGATGACCCAGCGATCGGCGTCGCGTCCCCAGACCGACTCGCCGAAGGAGCCATTGCTGTCGAACTGCCACGAGCGCAGCCCACGAGCCGGATCCTTGCCGATAATTTGCGTTCCCGAGGAGACGACCTTGCCGTCCTTTTTGACCTCATAGCGACCACGAATCGTCAATTTGTCCTCGCCCCAGACGTAGGTGGCATGGCCCTCGATATCGTCCGCTTTCGCCGCCCACGCACCGATCAGCCAGGCCAGATCTTGCAGCGACACCAGCTGAGCGGGATCGGGAACCCACTCGCGCACCGAGGCCATGCGCCAGCCATCGTCCTCGCGCACGTGGATCACGCTATAACGGCTCTCTCCTTTGCCTTTTTCTCCGGGGATGGCCAGCCGCAGGGTGCCTTCCTCCAGGGCGGTGTGGCGACTCAGCAAGCGGATGGATTCTATCTGGACTTCGATTTTCGCCTTGGGGTTCTGCTTGAGGAATTCGGCGTACTCCTTGGCAATGGCCTCACGACCGCGGACCGGTTCGCCGTCGGGGCCGATGTACTCGCCGTCCTTGGTCCAGAATGCCGCCACCGCTTTCGCGTCGCCCGCGTTGAACGCCTTGACGAACGCGGTGGCGGTCTTGCGCACGGCAGCGACCTCCGCCCCGTCTGACCCGCCGTCCTTCCCCTGCGGGGCGGCGTTGGCGGCGGGGGGCTGTGCCTGTTCCTGGGCCATCGATCGGTACAGAGCGCCGACCGTCGCCGCGGCGGCCAGCGCCGCAGTCACCACGAGAACGCGCCCGTTCCTGCCCATGTTGCACTCCTTGGGAAACTGTGTGGACCGTCCCTCGAACGCTGTCGGGCCATCCCGCGGCCCGGTTTGCTCATCTGGGAAACGACTGGCTCCCCCACACCGCAGGAAGTTCGGGAAGGAACCTTCAGCGGGCGTGGGGCACGCGCCACGCGACTCGCGATCACAACGGACTATTCTGGGCTTTGGGCTGTTCCGCTGAGAGCGTCAGGGCGCCGGTCAAGTTGAGCCTGACGCCGCCTGATTGTGAGTTCGTTCGTCTCCTTTGTCAAGAAGTAGCGCTCGGAATCCCGCGGCCGGCGAAGAAACGAACTACTTGATTGACAAAACGCCCGCAGCCACACAACAATAAGACTCAGGAGTCCGGCTGCAACCCGTGATTCCCCTGCCCGACCGACCCACCCTTTGACCCGCCACACGAGGAGCCTCGCCATGCCGTTGCAACCGCAGAGGATCGCTCATCCCGGCCGCGCCGTTGTTCTGACGTTCGTTCCGCTCATCCTGATTCTGGTGGCCTCGCTCCAGGCCCAGCAACCTGTCAAGGTTGCGACCGACCCCGACAAGGCTGGCCCGGACTTCGCCGTTCAGGGCGAGTACGCCAGCGCTATCGACAAGGTCAAGTTCGGCGCCGAGGTCGTCGCTCGGGGTGACGGGAAGTTTATGGTCAACCTGCTGCCGGGCGGCCTGCGCGGCGAGGGCGGCGACTATGCCAAACGCGCGGAGGGCACCGCCAAAACCGAGGGCGATCAGGTTGTGGTTTCGGGCAAAGATGGGAAGTGGAGCGCCGTGATCGCTGGCGGCCTGATGAGCGTCAAGAGTCCGGCCGGCGAGAAGTTCAATTTGCACAAGGTGACTCGCAAGAGCAAAACCGCAGGTCAGAAGCCGCCGCCGGGCGCCGTCATCCTCTTCGGCGGCCAGGATGCCAGCGAATGGGTCAACGGCAAGATCGTCGATGGCAACTTGCTCGGCAGCGAGATCGACAGCAAGCGCAAATTCAAGGATCACAAACTCCATCTGGAGTTCCGCCTCTCGTTCATGCCTTTTGCGACCGGCCAGGGCCGCAGCAACAGCGGCGTCTATCCGCAGCATCGTTACGAGGTGCAGGTGCTCGACAGTTTCGGCCTGAAGGGCGCGAACAACGAGTGCGGCGGGATTTACAGCCAGGCCGCGCCGCTGGTCAACATGTGCTATCCACCGCTGCAGTGGCAGACCTACGACATCGATTTCACAACCGCCCGTTTCGATCCGGACGGCAAGAAGAAGCTCGCGAACGCGCGCATGACGGTCTGGCATAACGGCGTCAAGATTCACGATAATTACGAGTTGAAGAAGGGCCCAACGGGCGGCGGTCGGGCCGAGACGCCCGAAGGTGGGCCGCTGCACTTGCAGGGCCACGGTGGGCAGGTGCAGTATCGCAACATCTGGGTCGTCGAGACGGACAAGGACCAGAAGTAGACCCCGTTTAGCCGCGGTTCGGAGAACCGCGCTGGGAGCGCGGTTCTCCGAACCGCGGCTAAACCGAGAAGAACCCATGAAACGCTATCTCGCGCTCTCCTGTGCGGCCGCGCTCGCCGGCGCTGTCCTTGCTGGTGAATCCGGTCGCCCGACGCCGCCCGCGAAACCAGGCGCACCCGGCAAGGTGCAGTACGCACGCGACATTCAGCCGATCCTCGCCGCCACCTGCTTCACCTGTCACGGCCCCGACGAGAAGACGCGCAAGGCGGGACTGCGTCTCGACGTCGCCGAGGTCGCCAGACGTACGCTCAAGAGCGGCAGTCGCGCCGTCGTCCCCGGCGA
>DASPXY010001456.1:0-3512 GCA_035637055.1 Gemmataceae bacterium
TCCTGGAGTTGCTCCGGCGACAGCGCTGGCGCCGGCGACAACCGCCGTTTCAGGAACGGGACGGCGCGCGGCGGCGACGCGAGCAGCGTGCGAATCGCCTGATCGGCGCGATGGGCGTCCTCGCCGCCGAGTTCCGTCCACAGCTGCTCCAACCGTGCGGCGGTCAGTGGGACGGGGCGACCTTCCGGTCCGCTCACGTCCCACACGAGGACGGTACTGTCGGCGCTGCCCGAAGCCAGCGTGCGGCCGTCTGGGGCGAAGGCGACGGCGCTGACCCCGCAAGAATGGCCTGGCAAACAGCAGCGTTCCTTGAACGTCGCCACTTCCCACAGGCGAAGTCCCTGGCCGGCGCTGCCGATGGCCAACGTGCGTCCGTCCGGCGAAAACGCGAGGGTGTGTATGCGCGTCTGGTCAACCGGGATGCGTCCGACCTCGCGGCCGCTCGCCATGTCCCACAGCCACACCGTCCCCTGCCAGTCGCCGCTACCCGCGACGACCAGCCGCCCATCCGGCGAGAACGCCACCGCGCGGAGGGTGTCGTCGTGCTTGCCGAACTGCCGCACCTCGCGGCCTGCGGCCAGATCCCACAAGCGCACCGCCCGGTCGAGCCCACCGCTGAGGACATACTTGCCGTCCGGCGAGAACGCCACCGAGGAAATGCGCGCCTCGTGCCCGGCGAGACGGTGGCGCTCCGTGCCGTCCTCGCCCCAGACGACCAGGGCACCCTCGTCCAGTCCCGCGGCAATGAGATCGCCTTTGGGGCTGAAGGCCAGGGCACTGATGCGTCGGTCGGCCGTGTTGCCGTCCGCGGCACCGGCACGGCGCAGTCGCCGCACCTCGCAGCCCCGGGCCGGATCCCAGATGCGCACGAAGTCTTCTTTCTCGCCGCCGGAGGCCAGCGTCTTACCGTTTGGGTGGAACGCCAGGCAGTGGACCTTGCCGGCGTGGCCCTCCAGCCGGCGCACCTCGCGGCCGCCGGTCGGATCCCACAGCACGATGGCGGTGTCCTCGTCTTGCCGATCGCCGCCGCCGGAGGCCAGCAGGCGCCCGTCCGGCGCGAAGGCGACGGCGTGGACCTGTCCATGATGGCCGCCTTGTGGTCGCAGGTCGCGGCCGCTGGCGACATCCCAGAGATGGACCGACGGCGTATCGGCGCCGGCCAGGGCAAGGGCCTTACCGTCGGGCGAAAAGGCCAGGCCATTTACCCACCCGCGATAGTCGCGCAGCGACCGGAGCAGCTTGCCATCGGCCGTCGCGAACAGACGAACGGTCCCGTTCATCAGCCCCGAGGCCAGCGTCTTGCCGTCCGCGGCGAAGGCAAGGGCCGTGCCGCCGTGCGTTCCACTGCACTTGCGGAGCAACTTGCCGCTGGCGACGTCCCAGAGGTGGACCGGCTCGAAGGGATTGGCGGAGGCGAGCGTCTTGCCGTCAGAGGCATACGCAAGCGCCATGATGGCTCGCGTATGTCCCTTGAGCCGCTGCAATTCCTTGCCGGTGACGGCGTCCCAGATGCGGATGTCTTTGTCTTCGGTCTCGCCGCCGACGGTGGCGAACGATTTGCGGTCGGGGGCGACGGCGAGGGCGGCGGTGACGCGCCGCTCTTGTGATTGCTGTAATTCGCGCCCCGCGGCGACCTCCCACTGGATGATCTGCTCGCAGCTAAATGACAGCAGCGTCACGCCATCGGGGGCGAAGCTCAGGGTATGGGCGGGCTGTTGATGGCCCTCGAAGCGGCGCAATTCCTCGCCGGTCGTGGTGTCCCAGAGGCGGATGGCGGTATTGCCGCCGCGCGCCGGGTCGCTGCCGGAGGCCGCCAGTGCCTTGCCGTCGGGGGTGAAGGCGATGGCCTGATAGTCACAATCCGGCTCCTGAAACTCGTGCATTTGACGGCCGGTCGTCGCTTCCCAGAGGCGCACGGTGTGGTCGCGACTGACGGAGGCGAGCAGTTTGCCGTCGGCGGAGAAGGCGACCCCCATGATGCCGTCGGCGTGACGGAGGCGGACGGTGCCGAGGCGCAGCAGGGCGCCCCGGGGCAGGGGGTCGCCGAGGCTGTCGGTCCGTGTGTGCGGGCCGTCAGCACGCGTCGTCGCGGGGACGAGCAGCAGGGCCGAGAGTGTGAGGAATAGTGGACGAGTGGAGACGCGGATCATGAAGGGCCCCTCCTGGGCAGCGGTCCGACCGAAGCGACGGTCGTGGCTGTCCGTTCCGTGGACAGCGTTCCTGCCCTGAAACGGGCAGGCTTCGCGGGTGGTATAAATAACGGACTTTCGCGGGGCGATGCAAGCCGAACTGTGTTCTTCACCCGCTTGCGGCTTAGCGGACGAACACTAAGCCGCAAGCGGCTGTCCCCCGATTTCCCCAATGTGCCGCAATAATGTCCCGGTGGCGGCGAATAAGCTGGCAAGATTGCCCAATCTCGATCACTCGCCCCCGCTCCTCGATCACTCGCCCCCGCTCCCGGTGTTTTCCTGACTTCTCTGGTCAGCTTGGAGGTGATTTATGCGAAGGGTCGTGGTTCTCTCGGTCGCTGCACTGTTGTGGCTGGGCTGGGTCCTATCCGCCCGCGCTCAGGAAGATGAGTCGCGTGCGGTGGTCGCCAAGGCCATCAAGGCGATGGGCGGGGAAAAGTTGCTCGCCAGCCTCAAGGCGGCCCACCTGAAGGCCAAGGGCAAAGCCCACATGCCGATGGAGTTCCCGTTCACCGCCGAACTCCTCATTCAGGAACCGGATAAGACCAAGTTCGTCATCGACGCGGAAATCATGGGCATGAACATCCAGGTCATTCGGGTCGTCAACGGCAAGAAGGGTTGGGAGAGCGTCCTGGGTATGACGAAGGAGCTGGACGCCCAGGACATCGAGGAAGCCCAGGCGATGATGAAGGTGGAGCAGGTGATCGGCCTGGTCGTGCTCAAGGACAAGCGCTACAAACTCTCGCCGCTCGGCGAAGCGAAAGTCGAGGGCCGCGACGCGGTCGGCGTGCAGGTGACGAAAAAGGGCGTTCGCGACGTCAACCTCTTCTTCGACAAGCAGAATCACATGCTCGTCAAGGCCGAGTATCGCGCCCTCGATCCCAACAAGCAGGAAGTGACTCAGGAGAAGATTTTCCCCGAATACAAGACACTGGGGAGCGGCCTGAAAGTGCCGGCGAAGATGATTCTGAACAACGACGGCAAGCGGTTCATCGACGCGGAGATCACGGACGTGACGATCGTCGAGCGGCACGACGACAGCGTGTTCGCGAAGCCGTAAGGGCTACCGGATAAAGCCGCCCGGATCAACCCTCAAGTTCCCCCACATTTCGGATTCGAGCGAGGAGGCATCAACTTTTTCTGGCTCGGGGTTTGGCAAGGAGGTGGCGGATGGACTTGGCCGGACACGACGGCGTGAGTTTCGGACAGTTGCATTGCGCTCACGCTCCCGGCTCGCCACCATCGGGAAGGCGGCTGAAAGAGTACCACAAACAACGGCCAACCTGGCGTTGACACCTGGGAATGCGGTCTCTATCTCTCCGA
>DASPXY010001457.1:0-2146 GCA_035637055.1 Gemmataceae bacterium
TCCAGATCAATTTCCGTAGCGACCGACCGCGTTCCTGGCTGGGGCGTGGCCGCGCACGCTTCCGCTGGGGCGAAGCCACCAACGACGTCCGCAAAATGGACGATGCCGACAGCGACCTGGGCGAAGTCATTGAGCGCGCCCCGAAATCGCGCGAGGCGGCGGAGGCGCACTACTGGCAGGCACGAATCGCGCAGTTCCGCTCCGGCAAGGAGAGCGAAAAACCGAAGGGCGACAAACAGGTGCTGGAGAACTTCCTGAAACGCGCCGAGGAAGGGTACAAGACGTGCCTTGAACTGGCCCGCGCGAACCAGGCCCCGAGTTGGGAGGAAGCGGCCCTGACAGCCTGGGCGCACCTCGCGTTGGCGGAAGGGGAGAGACGTAAGGAGCAAGCAACTCCCAAGGCCGATCATTACGTCAAGTTGGCCGAGAAGTTGGCCCTCGACCTGGCGCGGTTCAACGTTCCTGAAGCGGCTCTCATCCAGAGCCGGGCCGTCGTCATCCGGACCGGGAATCTCAAGGAAGCGCAGCGGATTTGCGCTGGGGGAATGCAACAGCATCGCACCCAGGACAAAGGCTCCTTGTTGAAACTGCGCCTCAACGACATCCATCTCCGTCTCCGCATGGAGGGAGCCGACATGGCGATGCTGGTGAAGGAAGCCCGTGCCGTCGCTGAGGAAGTGGTTGCCGCTCGCCTGGATGACGATACACGCGGCTTCGCAGAGGGTACGCTCGGCGTCCTGCTGTACCTGTCTGCCGCGAAGGCCTCCGGGGCGGAGAAGGACCAGCTTACCAAGGAAGCGATCGCGCAATTTCGCGCAGCCGTCAAACGCGCGCCCAAGCATGGAGATGGCTATATGTGGCGGTGGCTGCTGGTCGCAATCCTCGACGCCAAACCCAGCCGCACCGCCGCAGAAACGCAGGAAGCACGCCAGCGCATTGCCGAGGCGCGCCGCATGATGCCGGCCTCCAGTCCCTATCGCAAGAACATCCAGGAACTCGACAGGCGGTACAACGATCCGCCGTAGACTGGGCGCAGAATGAGCGCCGCGGCAACCAGCGAGGGGTGTCGTGAGATGAGATGAGAAGAGAACAATCCCAATATCATTCTACCGGCGGCGCGCTGGCCGGAGAAGGGGGATTCCGACTGTCTTTCGAGTGACTATTTGAGCCACATCGGCTCCCCGTTGAGCCACCGAAGACGCGCTCGCCACGAACGCTTATTTCTTGATCTCGACCGGCAACTGCTCGATCTTGGCGGCGACGATGAAATCGTTCTCCGTCAGGCCGCCAACCGCGTGCGTCCACAATTCGACCGCAACGTCGCGATACTCCGTCAGGTGCAGGTCGGGGTGGTGCCCCTCGTCCTCGGCGATGCGGCCAATGCGATTGAAGAAATCCAGACCAGCGAGGAAGTCCTTGACGCGCCACTCGCGGCGGATGCGCTTGCCGTCGCTGGTCAGGCGCCAGCCGGGCAGACCGTCGAGGTACTTCTTGACCTGCTCGGCGGGCAGCGGCGGTACGCCGCCCTCGCATGGGGTGCAGCGTTTGCGGGTCAGTTCAGTCGTGGTGGTTGCGCTCATGTCCGTTCTCCTTCCGAGTGGGCCGCAGGGCGTTGATGCGCTGCAGCAACAGGGTGGTAACTTCTTCGAGCACTTGCCGCGTGCGCGGCCGGTCGTAGTAGGCCGACAGATCGACGGCCGGCCCGAAGATCACGCGCACGTGGCCCGGGGGCGGCCAGATCCAGGACAGTAACAGTTTCTCGGTGCGCGGTCCGCCCGCGATGTAGGCGGTGTACACCGGCGCTCGCGTCCGCAACGCCAGCAGGGCGGCGCCGTGCTTGCCGGCACGTAATCTGTTGCGCGCCACGCCGCTGAGGTTGCCTTCGGGAAAGATGATCAGGATGCGGCCTTGCTGCAAACGGCGCAGGCTGCGTAGGGCTGCCCCTGTATCGCGACCGTTGCGCACCACCGGCACGCAGTCCATCGCGTCGAGCACCGAGCGGATGAAGGCGCTGTCGGCGTAGTGCTCCCACGAGGTGATGTAGCAGGGGATCCGCGTCAGGGCCGACTGCAGGAACATCGGGTCGGCGCTGCAGGTGTGGTTGGCGACGAGGATGGCGGGGCCGTCCGCCGCGATGGGCGCCATG
>DASPXY010001458.1:0-7631 GCA_035637055.1 Gemmataceae bacterium
TGACGGCGCGGCGGCCGGTCGCGACGGGGTTCAAGTTGAGCGGCAGCGCCAAGGGCAGCGGCAGTGAACGGGTGCGGCCGCTGATGCATGTGGACCACGAGGGCCACATTATCACGGCGGAGTGTACCTGCGGGCACTACAAGAAGCACAAATTGACCAAGGGACCGTGCGAGCATATTCTGGCGTTGCGACTGGCTCACATGGCCCGCCTGGAAAGCGAAGACACAGGAGGGGATGTAAGTCCGATCGGCGAGTAAGGGGCGGCGGAGCGCTTTAGCCATCTGTGCGGCGTTACGTCGCGCTGGTTTCCGTGTCCAGCAATCGTCACGCGACCGTTCGTCACCCCGCGGCCAGGACACCCCAGTGTTCCGCCGCTGGGTTGGGCCTACCAGGCCCCGCGGAACACTGGGGTGTCCTGGCCGCTTCAGTGGAACGGTCACGTCCATGAGGTTGTTCGTAAACGCCGACGCTCCTTCTCGCCGATCGGATACCCTTGGATTCGCCGCTTGCGGCTTAGCGAAGAACGCGAAACCGCAAGCGACGAGTATGAAGATCGTGAAAGGCGGTGATCCTCTCGGCGAGAAGGAGCGGCGACGCGATTAGCCATCTGTGCAGCGTTACGCTGTACCGGCTTCCGTCTCCCACAATCGTCACGCGACCGTTCGTCACCCCGCGGTACAGCAACTACTTGTTGCTGCCGCTGGGGAGGGCCTACCAGGCCCCGCAGCAACAAGTAGTTGCTGTACCGCTTCAGTGGAACGGTCACGTCCGTAGGGTGTTCGTAATGCCGCCGCCTCCTTCTCGCCCAGCGGATTCGCGTCCGTGGCACAGGCGTCTCGCCTGTGCGGAATCAAGAACACAGGCGAGACGCCTGTGCCACGATACAGAAAGGCGGTGATCTTCTCGGCGAGAAGGAGGAGCGCGATTAGCCATCTGCGCGGTGTTACGCCGCGCTGGCTTCCGTCTCCCGCATTCGTCACGCGCCCGCTCGTCACCCCGCGTGGATATCCGGAGGCGCTTCCCGCCTGGGAAGGGCCCACCGGGCCCGCGGGAAGGCCTCCGGATATCCACGCCTTAGTGGAGCGAGCACGTCCGCAGGTTGTTCGTAAACGCCGCCTCCTTCTCGCCAAGGAGATCCCTGAACCAACGACCACAAGGCCATTGAGGAGGGCATTTCTCGGCGAGAAGGAGCGGTCCCGCGATGAACCTGGATTCTCCACGGTGGCTTCGCCGTGGCCGCATTGAAGTAGTGGACCAAGTGCGTCCTCAGGTTGTTCGTAATACTGCCTCCTTCTCGCCAAGGGAATGCCCGAGCCAACGCTGGAACAAGCTGAATCGTCGTCCAACGAAGGCAGGTGACTCTCTCGGCGAGGGGGAGTGGAGCGATTAGCCATCAGTACGGCGCTACGCCGTGCGGGCTTCCGTGTCCGGCAATCGTCACGCGTTCGTTCGTCACCCCGCGGCCCGGCGGTGAACACCGGCCGCGTCTGGGTAGGGCCCACCGGGCCCCGCGGCCGGTGTTCACCGCCGGGCCGCTTCAGTGGAACGAACACGTCCGCAGGTTGTTCGTAAACGCTCCCTCCTTTTCGCCGAGAGGTCACGTTCCGCTTCCAGGGCACAAGGTCATGGCCACCAAAGAGAAAACCTATCTCGAATTGTTCACGGACGCCGACGGCCCGCACAAGTTCTACGAGGTGACCGTCAAGGGGAAACAGCTCGCGCTGCGCTATGGCCGCCGCAGCGGCGACCAAGAGCAGAGTTCGACCGAGACCTTCAAGAACTTCTCCACGCCCGCGGCGACGAAAGCCGCGGCCGAGAAGAAGATTCAGGAGAAACTCCGCAAGGGCTACCAGCGCGCCGTCCCGGAAGGCCGCCCGATCCCTGCCGTGACGCGCCCCAAGAAGACCAGCACGCCGAAGCCCGCCAAGCAGGCCCCTGTGATGTGGAAGTTCGCTTCCAAATCGCGTGCCTTCGGCATCTTCATCGACGGCGCCCGCTGCTGGATCGGCAACGAGAAAGGCCATGTCTACGTCCTGGATCACCAGGGGGAGGTCTTGAATCAGTTCCGTCTCCCCGACGGCGTGAAGTGCATCGTCGGGGACGATGTCTGGATCTACGCTGGTTGCAACGATGGCAACGTGTACGATCTGACGCGCCGTTCGCCGCGTCTGGCTTACGAGATCGCCAAGGATGTCAACGTCATGTGGCTGGATATTTGTGATGGCATCCTTACCGTGTCGGATGAAGAAGGAACTGTAGCGGCCATCGACCCCGAAGATCAGTCGCTCTGGAAGAAGAACAGTAACGGCGACACGGGCTGGATGGTCCGTTGCGACCAGAGGGCCGTCTACCACGGGCACAGCGGCGGCGTCACCACCTACGCCCTCGACGGCGGCAAGAAGCTCTGGCACCAGCAGGCCGTGGAGGGCGTCCTGTTCGGCTGGCAGACCGCGGACGCCGTGTACGTGGGGACTGCCGTCAACAAAATCCATTGCCTGGACAAGAAGCGCGGCAAGGAACGCGCGGTGTACGAGTGCGATGATCAGGTCTTCTCCTGCGCCGTCTCGGCGGACGACAGGCACGTTTTCGCGGGCGACAGTGACGGGTGGGTCTACTGCTTCACCGCGGCAGGCGAACGGCTGTGGAAGCTGAAGACCGGTTGTGGTGACGCCCTGTCGATGCAGTTCTGGAAGGATCGCGTCTACATTGTGACCTCGAAAGGCGACCTGGCGTGCATCGATGCGACCGAGGAGGCGATCAAGGCAGCGCAGGCCGGGAGCCTGCCGAAAACGCGGTCCATCGCCGCCCCGAAGCGTGCGGCCGCCGTGCCCGACACGTTGGAGACGACGACAGACCCGGGCGAAGGCGTGGTCGTCGAGTGTTTCAAGGAGGGCAGCTCGTTGCGGATGCGCGTGGTGTCGCCGGGATATCACAAAACCTGGCACGTCCAGTTCCCGAAAGATATCCGCGAGGACGGTGCCCGCTATGTCGTCGAGGGAGTGCGTGAGGCGAGCCGCGGTGGTTTCTACCGAGCGCACGGCGAGATCCAGAAGTTGGTCGCCGGCGACGATCCGCAACCGCGGCGACAAAGCAGAAGGAGGTGATCCTCTCGGCGAGAAGGAGCGGCGGAGCGCTTTAGCCACCTGTGCGACGTTACGTCGTGCCGGCTTCCGTCTCCAGCAATCGTCACGTGCCCGCTCGTCACCCCGCGGTTCACCACGGTGTTGCAACCGCGTCTGGGTAGGGCCCACCGGGCCCCGCGGTTGCAACACCGTGGTGAACCGCTTCAGTGGAGCGAGCACGTCCACAGGATGTTCGTAAACGCCGTCGTCTCCTTCTCGCCGGCAGGATACCCTTGGATCTGCCGCTTGCGGCTTCGCGCTTCCCGAACGCGAAGCCGCAAGCGGCGAATATAAAGATCATGAAAGGCGGTGATCTCTCGGCGAGGGAGAGCGGTGGCGGAGTTTAGCCATCTGTATGGTGTTACGCCGTGCCGGCTTTCGTCTCCCACAATCGTCACGCGACCGTTCGTCACCCCGCGGCCCCTGCCCTGCAGTCTGACCGCTGCTGGAACGGGTCCGCCGGCCCCCGCGGTCAGACTGCAGGGAGGGGCCGCTTCAGTGGAACGGTCACGTCCGTCGGGTGTTCGTAAACCCCACCGGCTCTCCCTCGCCGATTGGTCATCGAGACGGCAATGCGTGGGAGCCCGAAGCGCCAGCGAGGACGGCCCTCGCTGGCGCTTCGGGCTCCCCATCCGAGGTGATTAGCGTCATGGCAGAGAGCGAAAAGGCTAAATTGTACCGGGAGATCGTCCAGCAGACGACCGAGCAAGTCCTGATGCAGCGCATGCGGTTGTACGGCTTCTGGCCGCAGAACCAACCGCTGCCGCAGGATCCGCCGCAGGAGACCGCCGAGCGCACCCGCCTCGAAACGGAGATGGCGAACCTGCGCAAGACCGCCTCGCTCGTCAAGAACCCGCAGAAGGCGCTCGCCGAGGAGCGCAAGCGGCGCTGGCTGGAGAGCAAGAAACGCCGCGCCGAGAATAAGGCCAAACGCGCCGAGGAACGCAAAAAACGCCGCGAAGCCTACGACGCCTTCCGTAAGGAGCACGTCGTTCACGTCGGCGCTGACGTCAGCGGTGGGCTGCAGCACACCACGAGCGCCACCCTCGCCCTGACGAACCGTGGTCTGCCGGTGCTCCAGGACAGCAACGACGTCGCCGCCGCGATGGGCATTACTCTCGGCGTTTTGCGCTGGCTGACGTATCATCGCCGAGCCGCCGCCGTCGTCCACTATCACCGCTTCGACATCGCCAAGAAGACGGGCGGGCTGCGCTCCATCAGCGCCCCGAAGGCCGCCCTCGCCCGTGCTCAGCGCTGGGTGTTCGACAACATCCTGATGCGCCTGGAGGTCGAGCCACAAGTCCACGGCTTCGTCCCCGGCCACTCGATCCTCAGCAACGCCACGCCCCACGTCGGCAAGCAGGTCGTCGTCAACCTCGACGTCAAGGACTTCTTCCCGAGCGTCACCTTCCGCCGCGTCAAGGGACTGTTCCAGGCATTCGGCTACAGCGAGCACGTGGCGACGGTGTTCGCGCTGCTCTGCACCGAGCCGCCGCGCGTTGCCGCCGAGGTCGATGGCAAGGTGTATCACGTCGCACTCAGCGAGCGCGTCCTGCCGCAAGGGGCCTGCACGAGTCCGGCGATCACGAACGCCCTGTGCCGTCGCCTCGACCGTCGCCTTGCCGCATTGGCGAAACGGCACGGGTACAGTTACACGCGCTACGCCGACGATTTGACCTTCTCCGGCGACAACGGCAAGGCGGTCGGGCGACTGCTGCGGAGCGTGCGTGCGATCGTGCTGGCGGAGGGCTTCACCGAGCACCCGCGCAAGACGCGCGTGATGCGGCGGGCGAACCGGCAGGAGGTGACAGGCGTGACGGTGAACACGCGGCCGACGGTGTCGCGCAAGGAGGTGCGGACGCTGCGGGCGATCCTGCACAACGCCGCCCGCGATGGTCTGGAGAAACAGAACCGCACGAATCACCCAAACTTCGCGGCCTACCTGCGCGGGCGGGTGGAGTTTGTCTGCATGGTCGATCCGAAACAGGCGGAAGTGCTGCGGCCGGCGCTGGCGCAGGCGCTCGCCAAGCCGTGAGCCCTTGGGACTGGCCGCGCAAGTTTGGTAGAGTGTTGTTGTCCAGTCAACACAGAGGAGGAGATGAAATGGCCTTGCTGCGTTGTACGCTTTCCGAAGGCCCTCGGCCTGGTTTCACGACCGTCGGCATTCCGAGTATCGAGGGCCGGTATGAATACCTGACGATTGAAGATAACTTCTTGGCGAAGCGAGGCAACGACCGGTTCCTCCCTGTCTTCATTGTGGGCAGAGACCCACGGTATGACACGGCCTTGGTGGAGTTGCCCGACGAGGCCGATTCGGGTGCACAGCGCGTCTGGGTGCGCTGGGCCGACCTGATCCCCAAACCGGGTGAGGTGCCTGCATGATCCCGTGCGACCGGGAGATCGAGTTGATCCTGGACCAGAAACTGCTCTTGATCGACCCGCGGCCCGATCCATCTTTGATCAAGTCGATGTCTGTTGACCTGCGCCTGGACGGCACTCTCGACCGCTGGGAGTTTCCCCCTCACGACCCTGCTCTCGGGCAGAAGTCGCCCCGCTTCTGTCCGGGCGCTCCTGGGTTCAACTTCGCCCAACTGGAACGGCAGTTCACCAAGCCCGTGGACATCTCAGTCGCTGGCTTCGATCTCTTGCCAACTCCCCCAAACAATTTCATTCTTGGCTGGACGCTGGAAAAGATCTACCTGCCCCACACGTCCCGGTTGTGCGCTCGAGTCGAAGGCAAGAGCAGCCTGGCCCGAATGGGGTTGGGAGTTCACGTCACGGCGCCCACGATTCACGCTGGGTTTGGGTTCAACGAAGACGACCCGAATGACCACGGCAGGAAATTGCGGCTCGAAATCTGGAACGTTGGCCCATTGCCTGTTGAACTGGTTCGCGGCTTGCGCATCTGCCAGTTGATCCTCGAAGAGGTTCGCGAAGTGCCACGGGCGGGCTACTCAGGGCAGTTCAGCGCACAGGGGCCGAAACCATTGCCGTGAAGGCCAAGGCTTGCCAGCCTGGAATGTGCCCGTCCGTTGTTGCGGACACTAATCGCACGTCGTATAATCACCCCAACACAGCCAACTTTCCCACCATCACGCTCCACGGCCGAGGTTGTCATGGTCGTCGGTATTGTCTGGGCCATCGCGGGGGTTTTCATCCTCCTTTGCCTGGTCGGTGTGCTCATTTGCGTCATCAAGTTTGTGCGTGCGCGGGCGCGTTTGCGTCTCATCGAGGAAACGCCGTACTCGCGCGTGGAAGAACTGCAACACGGCGTCAGCAAGGTCAAGGGCCACGTGGCGGCGCAGCGACCGCTCTTGCAAAGCCCCATGTCGGGCCAGCCGTGCGTGTACTTTCATTTCCTCGTCGAGGAGCAACGGACACGCACCACCCGCAACGGCAACCATACCAGCACGACGACGTACTGGGCAAAGGTGATCGACGACGAACAGGCCATCCCCGTCGCGCTGGGCGACGAGACCGGGCAGGTCGGGCTTGACCTGGGCAACGCCGAAGTCGTGCTCAACGATGCGGAGCATCGCTCCAGCGGCACCTTCAACAGCGCTCCCAAGCGGCTCGAACGAGCGCTGAATGATCGCTATGGGCGCTCGTCGAAGGGTTGGATCTTCAACAAGACGATGCGCTACACCGAGTCGCTCCTGGAGGACGGCGCCTGGGTGACCGTCGTCGGCGACGTCCAGGGCGGCCGCAGCGGTTCGCTCCGCTTCAGCGCCGGCGACAATCCGCTCATCGTCTCGGACAAGAGCGGCAAGAACCTGCTCCGCCACTTTCGCAACCGGTCTCGCAATTACAAGATCGGTTTTATCGTCCTCAGCATCCTGGCCGGCTGCCTGCTCCTCGGGGCTACCGTGCTGAGCGTTGCGCTGCCGAAATCGCCGCACGATGAATTGCTCGATCAGGCCCAGCAAGTCGCGCAACAACTGCAGCAACAGGTGCAGCAATTCGAGGGCAATCCGTTCGGGCAGCCCGATCCCTTCCAGAATCCGCAACCGAACCCGGGTGAGCAGAAGAAAAAGAAGAAGCAGCAACCGAACCCAGTGCCAGAGTTCAAGCCAGGCGATCCCCGCTTGCTGCCGCCCATCACTTTCGACGCGCAGTGGGCCGGGAAAACGCGGGTCAATCTCATCCCCCTCATCGACCCGAAACTCGACGCTGTCGAGGGACGCTGGCAGGTCGAGAACAACGTGCTGCGGTGTCCGCACGGGGATTTTGTGCCGCGCATCCAGATCCCCTATCGACCGCCGGCGGAGTATGACTTTGTCGCCACCTTCTCGCAACCGGCTCTCCGCAACGGTGTCTGCCTCATCATGCCCAGACCGCAAGGCGGGTCGTTCTTCTGGTACGCGGCCTCTGGCGGTGGCTCCGAGTACGGCTTCTGGTCGAACCCGAACAAAGGCGGCAGCATCCCGGGGCTGTTCAAGCCCAACCAGACCTACACGACCGTCGTACAGGTGCGCAGCAATGGGGTGAAGGGGTACATCGACGGGAGGC
>DASPXY010001459.1:0-4015 GCA_035637055.1 Gemmataceae bacterium
GCTCGCAGCCCATAATGATCGACGGCCTGCCCAACCTGCGTCTCCCTGAAGCCCCTGGCATCCGGAACGCGCCGACGCTACGACAACGGCCGGACGACACAGACACTCCACGCGCGCAGTCTCATCTCCCTACAACCGCCAGAGGCCGCATCGTGCCCTCGAACAGCGGGCACCAGAACCCGACGAGCGACGAGAAAGATCGCCGATCGGCGAGATCCGCCGCCGCGACCGCCTCGGCGGCCTCATCCACGAGTACTACCGAGCCGCCGCCTAACTTGTGACACGAATAATGGCGCCCTTCGCGGCGGCCCGAGCGCGGCGACCTGGCACCAGCACTGACTCGGCCACCGGCCAGCCGCCACGCGTACACAGAAGCGCCTAGATTACGGCGGTGCGCGTCGCAGTCTGTGCGCTCCTCCTCGCCCTCGTCGTCTTGGCGGCGACGGCCACCCAGACGGCTGCTCGTCCGACGGCTGCCGCCTGTGGGTCCGACTACTGGCCGCTGAAAACATTGAGCGATCCGCAGCGCCAGCTTGTGAACCTGAAGCCGCAGGACACGACGCTCGCGGCGATCGGGCAGCTGCCGCATCCACAGCCGACGCCGACGACACGCGACACGCCCTTTGCACGTCAGGTCTGGCGGGTGACGGCCCAGATCACCGAGTTCAAAGGCGAAGGCGACGGCGACATTCACCTGATCCTGTTCGACGCCGGCGTCTACGGGATCGCAGAGATGCCGGCCACGAGCTGCCTGCCGAAGAAGGCTCGCGACAGAAAGGCGATCGTCAACGTGCGCAAACGATTCGTCACAGCCTGCGGCAAACCCACCGGGTCCTGGAAGCAGCTCGGGGCCGTCGTGAAGATCAGCGGCGTCGGCTTCTGGGACAAGCCGCATACGCAAAACCCGACCGCCCCGAACTTCGCCGAGCTCCACCCAGTCACCGGGCTCAAGCTGCTCGCCGGCTGCGGCACCTAACCCCGTAGCAGACCGCAGAAACAGCACCGCGCTGCCCTCTTGGGCAGATTCAGGATGGGAGCCAGGGTGAGCGCCCAGCGCGCCGCCCCTACCCTCGAGGCGTTTGGGCTGGGTGCCGTCCGCCCCGCCTGGCTCCCACCTCACAGTACCCGGCCGACGGCAAAGCTTGTGACACGGGTGTGTTAGTCGCGCCATGGCCGCCGACACGATCAACTCTTGAGGTCGCGCCGTATCGAACCGGCCGCGGATGTCTGGGTGGTAAGAACCGACGCCCACTGGACGGTCGTATGACCGTGTCGGGTACTCCCTCAGCTAGAAGTGCGGGTCGGCATCACCCGATTCCTCAAACTCGAGCCCCCGCCCTGCCACGCGGGATCGACGCACCCGGGGATCGCCGACACCCCCGACTCGATCAGTACCGCAGCCAAATTGCGACCTCCGATGGCAGTTCGACACCGCGCGTCGAATCTTGGACGCTCACGGGCGTTGCGGACAGTCGTGACCGGCGATGTTTCAAGAGGCAGTGTTCAGTTCTCCACCGCCAGCGCAGGAATGCAGCAACTGCAAGTCCAAGGATCACGGAACCCGCGCTGAGGCCGATCGTAAGACCGCGGACGTGTGGTCGTTCGCGTCGCGAATGACTCCAAGCGCAATCGAGGCCCCAGCGACAAGAGCGAACGCGCCCAGGACACCTCGGTAGTTGATGACGAATCGTTTGAAAAGCGGGCCCTCGAACCTAAGAGCGCACTCCCATGTCAGGCCGGCGCAGTCCATCCGAGCCCACGCCCTGCATGGTTGATTTTCGTTTCAAGCTCGGCGAGTGCATCGCCGGCCCGCACCATACGTAGCACCTCGCCGAACCAGATGAGGATCACCATGGACACCAAGACGGGGATGAATAGATTGAACAGAACAATCAACACGAGGGCCGTGGACTTGCTCCACAAGCCAAGACCTGGACCCATGACGAGCGCGATGGTTGCGGTGCCGAAGGGCCGTGTCTGGCGCTACGAAGGGCCACGGGGCGTCGTTTGGCGGATCCGCTACCGAGACGCCTCCGGACGGCGCATCCTCGAAACACTCGGCAAAGAACCCGCCTGGAACCGAAAACGCGCCGAAGCCGAACTGCGCCGCCGCCTGGTCGACGTCGAACGCGACGGCTACCGCCGCCCCGAACGCCTCACCTTCGCCGACGTCACCGAACGCTGGCTCGCCGACTACCTCCCCGGCCGCGGGCTCAAACTGACCACCCTCGACGGCTACCGCCAAACCCTCAAGCGCCACCTCCTCCCCCACTTCGGCGCGATCTCGTTGCAAAAGCTCGAACAGGAACCCGAGCTGATCGACCGCTACATCACGCACAAGATGCAGACCGGGCTCGCACCCAAAACCGTCCACAACCACCTGCTCCTCCTGCAAGTCATGCTCAAGTGCGCGATCCGCTGGCGCCTAATCCAGCGCAGCCCCATCAGCGACGCCGAACGACCACGAATCGAACAACCCGAACTGAACGTGCTCAACCAACACGAGATCGCCCAGCTCTGGGTCGCATACGAACACCTCGCCGACAAAGCAAACCCCGATGAACGGGCATGGTGGCAGCTGGCGCAGACGCTCACCTTCGTCGCGCTCGCAACCGCACTACGCCGCGGCGAACTACTCGCCCTCCGCTGGCACGACATCCAACTCCTCGAAGCACGACTCCATGTCCGCGAGGCACTGGTGAAAGGCCGCTTCACCCCACCCAAATCACGCAGCTCGCGCCGCACGATCGAACTCGGCCCCGCACCTGCGAGCTCCTCGCCCAAGACTGGCAACGAATCCACTACCAAGGCGACGACGAGCTCGTCTTCAGCCACCCACACAAAGGCACACCACTCGACCCCGCCCGCCTCACGCGCATCTACATGAAAAACGCGTTAGACCAAGCCGGAATCAACAAACCCTTCCGCCCCTTCCACGACCTCCGCCACACCGCCCTCACCCACGAAGCCGCCGCCGGCAACCCAATGGCATACCTCCAACAAAAAGCCGGCCACTCACAAAGCGCCATCACAGAGAAATACATTCACGCAGCACAAGTGCTCTTCCCCGGCGCCGCCGCCCGCGGGGAACAACGCATCTTCAACCAACCCGCCGCCGCACGCAGGCAATCAGGTTAGCCCCAACTCGCTCACCGCCACGACACAAGATGGTGGCCCGATTCCAGCCAGCATCTGACGGCACACCGCTCGGCGGCTGCCGGGAGGGTCAGCCTCGCCCACTTCGCGTCGTGTTCATCGGCCGGCGTGTCGTGGCTGCAGGAACGAACGGATCAGATCCCAGTGTTCGAAATAGCTATCGAAGTCAGCGATCTTCGAGAGGTACACCTTCTGCCAGGACCCTTCGTCTACCCAGGCCAATCGGACGACGTCGATGGGCAGAACGTAGACCTGCGGAGGCCGGCGCCTATCGTCTCCGGACTTCCGTGGACGCGCGAAGCCACGATTGAGCGCGACGAAGAAGACGAAGTCGGTATCGAAGTTCTTGAACGGGAACCCCGGGCTTCCCGTCGCCCATCGACTCTTCACCTGAATCCGGCACGTTTGTCCCACAGTGGGGTCACCGGCAACGATGTCCCAGCCAGGGAAATTCGTGTACGCCTTTCCAAGCATGGATGCCTTCGGCCAGCAGCAAGCACCAGGAACTCCGCGCCCACCGCCTCAAGCCGGGAATCACGCCGCTCGCTGGCCGCTGACAGCCCACGCTGCTGCGGCTGCGTTCCTGGCCGACCCATGCGAACCGCAGATGAGGATCGTTTCGCTGCCACAAAGCACGAATCTACCTCGACTAGAGTTTTTGTCTTTAGAAGTCTTTGTCTTAGGCCGCTAACCATCGGTCGATGGACGCGCGCACTCGGTTCGCCCAGAACCTGCGCCGCCATCGCCTCCGCAAGCACCTGACGCAGGAAAGCCTCGGCGAGGCCCGCGACCTACATTCCACCGAAATCTCTTTGCTCGAACGAGGCGGCCGCGACCCGCTCGGCAAACTCGCACGCGG
>DASPXY010001460.1:0-2978 GCA_035637055.1 Gemmataceae bacterium
GTGGTCGGCATTGCCTGCGAGGGCAGCGGTTCCCCGCAGGAGCAAGCGCGCCGGGTCGCCGCGACCGCCGAAAGCCGGCACTTGAACTACACGATCCTCCTGGGCGCCGGCAAGGACTGCCCGGTGCAACAGCAGTTCGACGTCCGTCTCCTGCCGACCATCGTGCTGGTTGGCTCCGACGGTCAAATCATCTGGCGCCACACCGGTCCCTTCGATCGGGCCAAACTCGGCGAACTGGACCGTCAGATCCGAATCGCTCTCGGCGTCAACTGAAACCCCTTTTCCGCCGCGTGCGGCTTCGCGTTTGCACGTTCCTCGCTAAGAGGTGGTTTCAAACCCCTCCCCCCAACCCCCTCCCCGCAACGGAGAGGGGGGAGCAAGACTCTGCTTCTCCCCCTCTCCGCTTCGGGGAGGGGGTTGGGGGAGGGGTTCTGACGCCACTTCCAAGCCGCACGCGGTGGTGCCCCATTCACCGTTCGCGACGGCGTGGGGAAATCCTGTCATGATCGGCTGGATGGAGTATCTGGAACTCCTGGGGGCGCTGGTAGTTGCGGGCGTTCTGGGTGGAGTGGTTGGTCTGGAACGCGAAATCCACCGGCGCTGGGCTGGGTTCCGGACACATATTCTGGTGTCGATGGGCGCCGCCCTCTTCGTCCTGGCGATCACGGCTCTCCCGAACGCCACCCCGGCCGACGTGAGCCGCGTCATCCAGGGCATTACCACCGGCCTCGGTTTCATCGGCGCAGGCACCATCCTCAAGCTCACCGACCGGCTGGAAGTCAAGGGACTGACGACGGCCAGCACGATCTGGGTTGCGGCCGCTCTCGGGGTGACGGCCGGCCTGAAGCTCTACCCGCTGGCGGTGACTGCGGCCGTGCTGGTGCTGGTCGTGTTGACTTGCTGCCGTTGGCTGGAACCGGATTGCAAAGGCATGAGCGACAGGTCCATCCCCTGGTCCAAGGCTCCTCCCCGAGAACCCTAATGTGCGTTCAAACGACCTTTAGTTCGTAGTTCCGCCTTTAGGCGGCCAGACAGCTTGCCGCCTAAAGGCGGAACTACGAACTAAAGGCTCCTTGCCCTGGCGCTCAGCGCGGCCTCCTTCTCGCCCTCCCTGGTATAATGACCGTCTAACCGCTGCAAGAGGAGGGTACGCCATGCCAGATACTGTCGCCGTGCTTGCGCCGCCGGGCAGGCCGGCCGAGGCAACGTCTGCCTCCCTGGACGACCCGAAACTCTACATCAATCGTGAGCTGAGCTGGCTTGAGTTTAACCGCCGTGTTCTGGAAGAGGCGCGCGACGCCCGTGTGCCGCTGCTGGAGCGGCTCAAGTTCCTGGCGATTTTCGGCTCCAATCTCGATGAGTTTTTCATGGTCCGCGTGGGCGGCCTGCAACAGAAGGTCCACGCGGCCATTACCGTCGGCTCCGGCGCCGATCGCATGCCCCCGCGCGACCAACTCGATCGCATCCGCACCCTGGTCCGCCAGGCCATCACCGAGATTCACGCCTGTCTCAGCGAAGAGGTGTTGCCCGCTCTCGAGCGCGAGGGCATCGCCCTGCGCAACCTGGGCCAGCTGAGCGACCACGACCGCGCCCACCTGCGCGAGGTCTTCCGGCGGGAGATCTACCCGGTGCTGACGCCGTTGGCGATCGACCCGGGCCATCCGTTCCCGCACCTGCTCAACAAGTCGCTCAACCTCGCGGTCGTGCTGCAGCGGCCCGGACACGCCGACAAGCTGTTCGCCGTCGTGCAGGTGCCGAGCGTGCTGCCGCGCTTCGTGGCGCTGCCGCCGCCGTTGGCCGAGGAGCGTCGGGCGACGGCCGACCAGGATGGCAAACAGGGAATCGCACCGTCGGGCACCTCTCCCCCGCCGCTCGACCCGCGCTCCGCGATCCCCGATCCGCGCTCCTCGGCCCGTCACGTCTTCACCACGATGGAGACGGTCATCCGCATGCACCTGCCCGAGTTGTTCCCCGGCATGGAGATCGGGCACGCGACCGTCTTCCGCGTCACGCGCAACAGCGAATACGAGATCGACGACGACGAGGTGGAGGATCTCCTCAAGGCGATCGAGGAGGAAGTGCGCAAGCGCCGCCGCGGCGATGCGGTGCGCCTGGAGATCGAGGCGGACGCGCCGGCCGAAATCGAGCAGTTCCTGACTGAGGCGCTCGACCTGGAGTCGCCCGACGTTTTTCGCATTGCGGGGCTGCTCGACCTGACCGGGCTGTTTCAGATTCACGGTTTGCCGGGTTACCCGCAGTTGCGCGATCCGCCATTCGTGCCGCAGCCGGTGCCGGAGTTTCTGCAGGCCGGCACTATCTGGGCAGCCATCCGCGCCCGCGACATCCTCGTGCATCATCCGTATGAGTCGTTCGCCCACGTCACCGAGTTCATCGAAACGGCCGCCATCGACGAGCGCGTGCTGGCCATCAAGCAAACCCTTTATCGCACCAGCAGCGATTCGCCGGTCGTCCGGGCGCTGCAGCGTGCCGCCGACAACGGCAAGCAGGTGACGGCGGTGATCGAACTGAAGGCACGGCTCGACGAGGAACGCAACATCCTCTGGGCGCGCGAACTGGAAAAGGCCGGGGTGCATGTCGTGTTCGGCTTCGTGGGCCTGAAGACGCATTGCAAGGTGGCGCTGGTGGTGCGGCGCGAGGAGGAAGGGCCGCGGCGGTACGTTCATTTGGCGACCGGCAATTACAATCCGCAGACGGCGCGCATCTACACCGATCTGGGTTACTTCACCTGCAACCCCGATTTTTGCGACGACGCGACGGCCCTGTTCAACTACCTGACTGGCTACGGCGAATTGCCGCAGTGGAAGAAACTGATCGTGGCGCCGAGCCGGATGCAGTCGTTCCTCATCGAGAAGATCAACCAGGAGGCCGCCAATCAAAAGACAGGCGGGCAGGGTCGCGTGATCGCGAAGATCAACGGACTGCTGGAGCCGGTTGTCGTGCAGGCTCTCTACCGCGCG
>DASPXY010001461.1:0-2803 GCA_035637055.1 Gemmataceae bacterium
CCGATGAGCCAGGTCGTTCAAGCGAAGTGCCCGCGCTGTCAAATGGTGTTACGCATCCCCGCCGACTGGGTCTACCAGCCGATGCGGTGCAAGCACTGCCAGCAGATTTTCCAGGCGCGGCAGAATCCGGCCGTGGCGCCCTCCCCGGCAAAAACGCCGATGCCGGCCCGAGTCGTCGCCCCTGTCGCGATCACTCCAAAGGCGCCCGCTGCGCCACCGGTCGCCCGTCCGGCGGCCGCAACCCCGGCCGCCGCTCCCGTCAAGGCGATGCCCGCGGCCAGGCCTGCCCAGCAGCCCCGCCGCGGCCGCTGGTGGAAAGGCGGGATCATCGCTGTTGGTGTGCTGGCCATTGCCGGCGTCCTCGCGGTCGTCGTCGGGCCGGAGATTGCCCGCCAGTTCAGTGCGAACAAGCCACCACCCAAGGATGAGCCGAAGGTCGCTGACCTTGGCAATCCCTCGCCGAAGATCGACAGCGCCGAGCCGAAGAGCGACAACCCGCCGCCAAAGATCGATCCCAAGCAGATCGACGATCCGCCACCGCCGAAGATCGACAAGACCAAGCCGAAGAAGGATGACGGGCCGCCTGCCATCGACACTCCGCCGCCCAAGATCGATAGCGGCAAGCCCGTCGTCACGCCGAAGGAGGATCCGCCTCTCAAGAAGGAAACGCCGGTCGTCAAGTCGTCGCCGAACGACCCGTACCCGCGCCGCGCCCTGTTCATCAGCGTCAACGACTACCTGCTCGCCAACCCGCTCAACTTCGGTCGCGATCCGCGTCCGGCCCAGGGGGGCAAGCAACAGGCACCAGCCTTTCCAGGGAGCAATACCACGACCCTTCGCGACCTGTTCGCCAAGACATTGCACTTTCCGAAGGCTCAACTCGTCCACCTCAGCGATGCCGGCCCCGACGCCCACGCCCCGCTCAAGCCCGTGATCGAGCGCACCATCACCGACTTCCTCAAGACTTCGCGCGCTCAGGATCGCATCGTCATTCTGTTCGCGGGACACATCATGGAGGACGAGAAGGAGGCTTTTCTTGTCCCCCTTGACGGCGATTTGAGCGATCCGAAAACGCTCATTCCGCTGACCTGGCTGTACGATCGTCTCGCGGAGTGCAAGGCGCGGCAGAAGGTGCTGATCCTCGACATCTGCCGCCTCGACCCCGCACGCGGCAACGAACGGCCCGGCGGCGACCCGATGGACAAGTTGCTCGACACCAAACTGAAGGCCGCGCCGGACGGCGTGCAGGTGCTCTCCGCGTGCATCCTGGAGCAGCAATCCTACGAGTTCGAGAACGGCGGCATTTTCCTGCAAGCTCTCTGCGCTGCCCAGCAAGATCTGCTCCAGGCTGTGCAGGCGGGCCTCATCCTTCAGGAACAGGGCGCCGCTCTGCCGCTGGAAGAAATGACGAAGATCGTCAACTCTCATCTGACCCGCCTCCTGGCGCTGCATCCGCAAAAGCTGACGCAGACCGCCCGGCTTACCGGCAAGGAGAAGGCGGGTGGCGCTCCGCCTAACCCGGAGGAACCGCCGGCTCAGGTCGTCACTATCCAACCGCCGCCGCCCCCGGACGGCAACGCCGCCAAGCGCGAAGTCGTGGAAGCCATCCTCGAAGAGATGAACAAGTTACCGCCGACACGGATCTCGCGCAGCGGCGCCAAGGACGCGAAACTGGCCCTGCACCAGTTACCGGCCTTCCCCGCGAAGGTGCTGGAGCAGTATCGGCCCGACTACGAATCCTTTACCGACCTGGCGTTCGATCTCGAGAAGTACCCGTTGCGGAAGGCCGTCCTGGCCGCAGCGGGATCGCTGCGGGCGGTCAAGGACAGGTTCGCGATGCGCGAAACGCTCTTCGAGACCACGAACGCTCAGTTCAAGAACACGATCAAGACCGAGCAGGCCGCCCCCGGCAAGGCCGAACTCATCCTCAAGGACGCTCTTGCCGAACTCAAGGAAGCCGGGAAGAAGCGCAGCGAGGAGAAGTCCAAACGCTGGCAGGCGCACTACGATTACGTGCTGGCGTGTCTGCTGGCGCGGCTCGTCTACGTCACGGAATACAACTTCGCCCTCGCCCAGATCCGCACCGAGTCGCTGCCGGAGAAAACCGACGGCGCCACCGGTTTCCGCCTCGGCGCCACCAAGACGGTGAACGTGAAGGAGAACTTCGCCAGAGATTGGGCCAAGGAGATGCGGAAGACCTGGGACAAACTCATCAACGAGCATCCGCAGACACCGTGGGCGGTCATCGCCCAGCGTGAACGGCTGACCGCCCTTGGCCTGGAATGGCGGGTGGCGCGACGATAACCCGTCCCGCTTGCGGGTTAGCACGCGTTGTGGCACGGTCTCCACGCGTTGTGGCACGGTCTCCTGACCGTGCCACGGGAACTGACCGGAGGTCTCCCGCGACTCCGGAGACCTGCGGTCAGCAGAGTGACACGGTCAGGAGACCGTGCCACAACAGCGGGCCGCAAGCGGGAGCGGTCAATCCTGCCCGTTGGCATCGAGCGAGACGCACACCAACTCGCGATCGTTGCGGGCGAAAACGCAACGGTTGGCGAACGCGGGATGCGACCAGATCACACGCCGACCGGCCGGGGTCGCCAGGCGATTCGTCGGTTCCAGAATGTTCGCCCGGCTGATCTCCTCGTAGCCCTTTGGCGACAATTTCGCGATAATCAGATCACCCAGCTCGTTGAAGAGGATGAAACGATCCTCATGTTCGACGAGGAAGGCATTGCCCCAGCGCAGCGACTTGCCGACCGTCGCCTTGTGCGTTTCCCAGATGCGCTCGCCCGTATCGGCC
>DASPXY010001462.1:0-2112 GCA_035637055.1 Gemmataceae bacterium
CATCCGCGAGCCGGTCTCGATCAGGGCCGTCGCCATGATCGAGACCGGCTCGCGGATGGACGACTTCATTTTTCAGGAGTTCAAGGGCACCGGCAACATGGAGCTGGTGCTGGACCGCAAGCTCGCCGACCGCCGCATCTACCCCGCAATGGACATCAGCCAGTCGGGCACGCGCAAGGAGGAGCGCATCCTGCCGCCGGAGATGCTCAAGCAGGTGACGCTGCTGCGTCGCAGTCTGGTGTCGCTCAACCCGGTCGCGGCGATGGAGTCGCTGGTCAAGAAACTCGCCGAATACCCCTCCAATGCCGCCTTCCTGGAGCGGGTGAGTAGCTTTATCCGCTAAGCGGACCCGGTTTTCCCGCTTGCGGGTTAGCACTCCGGCAAGCGCTAACCCGCAAGCGGGGAGACGGGCCTCCTCTCGAAAGGCACCTCCGATGAAGCCGATCCGTTCCGCGTGCGTCCTGCTGTTGGCGTCCCTCCTGATACCTACCGCTCCGGATTTGCACGGTGGCGAGGCGAAGGGATCACCGGACTGGGCCGAGGCGATGAACCAGGTCCACGGCCGCTTCAAGGGCACGCCGGGGACGCTCGCGCACTTCGGCGACTCGATCACGGTGACAATGGCCTACTGGTCGCCGCTCGCCGGACAGCCAAAGAACATGCCGCCGGAGATGGCCGCCGCTCACGAGCTGGTCAAGAAGTACATGAAGCCGGAGTGTTGGAGCAAGTGGAAAGGCCCCGGTTTCGGCAGCAACGGCTCGATGACGATTCGCTGGGCGCACGACAACATCGACCGCTGGCTGGAAAAGCTCAATCCCGAGGTGGCGCTGATCATGTTCGGCACCAACGACATCGGCCAGGTGCCATTGAAGGAATACGAGGAAAAGACACGGGCGGTGGTGGCGCGCTGCCTCAAGAATGGGACGGTCGTGATCCTCAGCACGATCCCGCCGCGCGCCGGCCGGTTGGAGCAGGCCCGCCAGTATGCCGAGGTCGTGCGCCGCATCGCCCGCGAGGAAAAGGTGCCGCTCATCGACTACTTCGCAGAGATCGTCAAGCGCCGTCCCGACGACTGGAACGGCGCCCTGCCGAAGTTCAAGGAAGACAAGGGCAAACCGGGGAACGAGTACGAGGTGCCGACACTGATCGCCCGCGACGGCGTCCATCCGTCGAACCCGTCGAAGTACCGCGATTACTCCGAGGAGTCGCTGCGGAGCAACGGCTACGCGCTGCGCAACTACCTGAGCCTCCTGGCCTACGCCGAGGTGATTCGCAAGGTGTTGCAGCGCTAATTCGGTTTCACTTGACGCGCTGCAGCCAGGTCGTCAGCACGCGCGACACTTCCGCCAGGCTCTCGCCTGAACAGTTTGCCGGGACGTCGCTCAGAAGGTGCCAGTGCGGATAGTCGAAGTCGATAATATCGATCGCGCGGATGCCCTGCCCCTGCAGCGCGATGTGATCGTCCAGGACCGTGTGGCCCTCCTCCGCCACGAACATCGGGCTTTTCAGTTCCCGGGCAACGCCCCAGACCTCTTTTACCAGGCTCTGGGCAAAGCGCCAGGAATGCCCCTCGATCTTGAAACGTGCGCCCTGGCCGCCGATCATGTCCAGCAGGATCGCCGCGGTGTAGTCCGGCCGCGGCTTCATCTTACGCCAGCTCTGCGCGAAATGCTTCGAGCCGAAGAAATACTCGTCGCGGCCCGGACGCGGATCCCAGATGTACTCCTCGCCATCGAAGAACACGAAATCGACGCCGACATTCGTTTTGAGGTCTTTCATGTGGTTGGCCAGTTCCATCAGGAAGGCCACGCCCGAGCCGCCGTCGTTGGCGCTGAGGAAGGTATCGCGCCACTTGCGCGGATCCTTTTCCTGGTCGGCGATGGGCCGCGTGTCGTAGTGCGAGCAGAGAATGACGCGCCGCTTCTTCTCCGGATGGTAGGAGACGATCAGGTTCGTCATATCGACGCGATTCTGGCGGCTAACCTGCTTGGCACTGAAGGTCTGTTCCTCGACCTTCATGCCCAGGTCGGTGAAGTGTTTGCGAATCAAGTCTTGCTGCTTGCGCATGCCGGCGGTGCCGCTCATGCGCGGGCCGATGGCGCAGATGGCTTC
>DASPXY010001463.1:0-3940 GCA_035637055.1 Gemmataceae bacterium
TCTACCCTCTTGATTTCCTCTGTCAAGCCGCCTAGCATGTCTCACAATTCAGCCTTCCCAGGCGATTCGGAGCCAACGCAGGTCATCGCCGGTATTGAGGTTGCATCGAGAGCGGCATGGCGAAAAAACGCGAGCCACCCCGGAAAGCGAGCGCGACCGCGATCACCGCCGAACGGGCCGCGCGACTGTATCGCCTGCTGGCGTTGCTGGGGCAGAAGCCGCAGACGCGCACCGCCTTGATAGCGCGCATCAAGGTCGGGATACGCGGCTTTTATCGCGATCTGGACCTGCTGCGCAAGGCCGGCATTGTGGTGACGTTGGCGAAGGGGAAGTACGTCCTGGAGGGCAGCGTCGAGGCCGCACAAGGCCGCCTGCCATTCCCCGACCCGGGCCTGACGCTCGGCGAAGCGCAGCAACTCGCCAAGGGCCGCACTGTCGCCCATCGCAAACTCAAAGGGCAAATCGAAGAGATCACCGGGTGACGAGTACCGAGTCAACGCGCAGGCGAACGGCCGGCTTACGCCGGCTGGTAACAATGCCTCTGGCGAACGGCCGGCGTAAGCCGGCTGGTAACTGCGACAGCGAGCAGACCAGCCGGCTTACGCCGGCCGTTCGCCATCTGCTACTCCTCTTGACCCCCTTGCCTCTCCCTGTTACCTGAATGGGTCGCTTCTCTCCGCGCCGACAAGGAGGTCGCCATGAAGACCGCGATCGTCATCCCCGCCCGCTACGCGTCGAGCCGCCTGCCCGGCAAACCGCTGCTCCACGCGACCGGCAAGTACCTCATCCAGCACGTTTATGAGCGCGCCTGCCAGTCGCGCGCCGGCAGCGTGATTGTCGCCACGGACGACGAGCGCATCGTCGAGGCGGTGCGTAGTTTCGGCGGCCGCGTCGAATTGACCCGCTCCGATCATGCCACCGGCACCGATCGCGTCGCCGAGGTCGCCCGCCGCCTCGACGCGGACGTTGTCATCAATCTTCAGGGAGATGAACCGCTCATCGAGCCGTCGTCGCTCGACCTGCTGCCGCGCTTGCTGGCGCGCGACCCCGACGCCGACGTCGCCACGCTCGCGGTGCCGATCACCTCGGTCGAGCAGTGGCGCGATCCCGCCTGCGTCAAGGTCGTGTGCGACGCCTGCGGCCGGGCGCTGTATTTCAGCCGTAGCCCCATCCCCTTTGTCCGCGATGGGCTGCTCGACTTCGAGCGCGAGCCGTCCTGTTTCCTGCAACACGTCGGCCTGTACGCCTATCGCCGCCGCTTCCTGCTCAGCCTCGCCGCGTTGCCGCCGGAGCCGCTGGAAGAACTGGAAAAGCTGGAGCAACTCCGCGTCCTGGCGCTCGGTCGGCGGATTCATGTGGGCGTGGTGCAGCACGCGGGCCGCGGCGTTGACACGCCGGCCGATTACGAGCGCTTTGTTGAGACCTACCGGCAAAGTCAGCCGGCGCAAGCGGCCTGAGCGGCCGGGTTCCGACATGGCACTGATTGGGGCGTCGGGTATACTAACCAACGGTGGGGAGCCATTCCCTGTTTTCCCGCTTGCGGGTTAGCGGGGAGCGCTGCTCACCTCTCGCTAACCCGCAAGCGGGAAAACAGACCATTCCACGAAGGAACTCGCGTGGCCAAGCACATCTTCGTTACCGGCGGCGTGGTCAGTTCACTCGGCAAGGGCCTCACCAGTGCCTCGATCGGCATGCTGCTGGAGCGGCGCGGCCTGCGCGTCCGCCTGCAAAAGTTCGACCCGTACCTGAATGTCGATCCCGGCACCATGAGCCCTTACCAGCACGGCGAGGTCTACGTCCTTGACGACGGCGCCGAGACCGACCTCGATCTGGGCCATTATGAGCGCTTCACCAATGCCCCGCTCACGCGCGAATGCAATTACACCACCGGCAAAATCTATCGTTCGGTGATCGAGAAGGAACGCCACGGCGACTACCTCGGCCGCACCGTCCAGGTCATTCCGCACGTCACCGACGAGATCAAGGGCGCCGTCCGCAAGCTGGTGGACGACGACGTCGATGTGGTCATTACCGAGATCGGCGGCACGGTCGGCGACATCGAGGGACTGCCGTTCCTGGAGGCCATTCGCCAATTCGCCCTCGACGTCGGCAAGAATAACTGCCTCTACATCCACCTGACGCTGGTGCCGTACCTCAAGGCTGCCGGCGAGGCCAAGACGAAGCCGACGCAGCACAGCGTCGAACGCCTGCGGCAGATTGGTATCCAGCCCGATATCCTCATCTGCCGCACCGAGCGCGAGCTAGGCAAGGAAGAGGCGGAGAAGATCGCCCTGTTTTGCAACGTCGAGCCGCGCGCCGTCATCGAGGAACGCGATAAGGAACTGAGTATCTACGAGGTGCCGCTGAGCCTCGTCGAGAACCATCTCGATGACCTGATCGTCGAAAAGCTCAATTTGCGGGCGAAATCGCTGGAGATTAGCGACTGGCGACAACTGCTCAATCGCATCAAGAACCCGACCTCGGAAGTGACGATCGCTGTCGTCGGCAAGTACATCAAGCACAACGACGCCTACAAGTCGGTGTACGAGTCACTGGTCCATGCGGGCATCAGCCTGTCGAGCCGTGTGCTGATCCGCAAGGTCGAGGCGGAGGAGATCGCGCGCGACGGGGCGGAGCGGCTCTTGAGCACCGTTGACGGACTACTGGTGCCGGGGGGCTTCGGCTATCGCGGCATCGACGGCAAGGTCGAGGCGATCCGTTACGTCCGCGAGAAGCAAATCCCCTTCTTCGGCATCTGCCTGGGGCTCCAGGTCGCCGTGATTGAGTTTGCGCGGAACGTGGTTGGTCTGGCCGGCGCTAATAGCACCGAATTCGATCCGGATACTCCGCATCCGGTGGTCTGCATGCTCGATGAGCAGTTCGCGATCACCGACATGGGCGGCACGATGCGCCTCGGCTCCTATCCGTGCCTGCTGACCGAGGGCAGCCGCGCTCACCAGGCGTACGGCGCCCAACTCGTCCACGAGCGGCACCGTCACCGTTACGAGTTCAACAACGAGTATCGTCCACAGTTCGCCGAGCACGGCTTCGAGGTGACCGGCACGAGCCCCGACGGCCAGCTCGTCGAAGTGATCGAGCTGCGCGGCCATCCCTGGTTCCTGGCGGTGCAGTGTCACCCCGAGTTCAAGTCGAAGCCGACGTGTTGCCACCCGCTGTTCCGCGGCTTTGTGCAGGCGGCGCTCGCGCAGCGCGAGGGCAAAAAAAAAGGTGAGGGCGCACGCATCCGTCCGGTGGCGCCCGCCGCGGCATCGTGAAGCGGCGGAGACCCCTCCCCCCAACCCCCTCCCCGAAACGGAGAGGGGGAGAAGCAAAGCGGGTGTTGTCCTGCTCCCCCTCTCCGTTTCGGGGAGGGGGTTGGGGGGAGGGGTTCCCAGTGTGCCTCAGCGCTCCGGCGACAGGTCTTCCAGACAATAGAGAGCCTGAATCGTGTTATTGTTCAGCGACGCTCCAAGGTAGATGCGCCGCCGGTCGCCTTCGGGTGTGTGCGTCACCACAATCGCCGGCGTTGCGGCCAGTGTCGCCGTGTTCTTCTCCAGGTCGGTGAAGCTCCAGTGTACCTTGCCGGTGTAGGAATCGAGGCAATAGACCTGGCCCGTGACGCCCAGCGCGTACACGTTCGACGTGTGCCCGCAGGTCGAGCACTGCTCCAGCGCCGGCGTCGCCACCACGGCGCTGCCGACATCCTTCTTCCAGCGCAACTTGCCTGTTTGCCGATCCAGGCAATAACAGGCCCCGTCGCGCGAGCCGAAGTAGACGCGCGTGCGGTCGATGGCCGGCCGATTCAGTACGCCATTACCGACCTTGTAAGGTGGCCATAGTGCCTTGCCCGTCTCGGCGTCCACGCACAGCAGCGCGCCGATTGGCTCGAAGAGTTTCGAGTCTGCGTCCGGACCGCCGATACGCCCGTTGCCCAGCCCGA
>DASPXY010001464.1:0-2449 GCA_035637055.1 Gemmataceae bacterium
ACATGGTCGTGCCGCTGACCGGCATGGTCTGGCTGGGCAAGCGCATCAACCAGGTGGCGCGCATCAGCGGCTCGGTCACCGTCCCCGACGTCTTTCGCGACCGCTTCCAGAGCCCTGCGCTCGGTATCCTCGCCTCGGTGCTGATCCTCATCTTCCTCTGCTTCAATCTCGTCGTCCAGTTCAAGGCTGGCGGCGTGGTCATGCAGGAGGCCATCCGCCTGCCGCCCGCTGACGCGATTTACCGAGGTGCCGAGGTAGACCCCGAGCACATTCTCGTCCTGGCCTTCGAGACGCCCGAGGGCAAGACGCTGAAGCCGCAGAAAACGCCTCTGCCCACCCGCAAGGCTGAGTTTCTGCCGGAGCGCACCAAGGTCGATGGGACAAACCGTGAGGTTCGCGTCTCCTTCCGCCACGACGGCAAGATCACGGAAAAGAAGGTTCGCTTTCCGCCGCAGCGCGTCGCGATTCCCTGGCTCGATGAGGGCCCCGAGAAAGGCTACCTGATCGGTCTGTTGATCTTCGCCCTGACCGTGGTGGCCTACACGACCTACGGCGGGTTCTGGGCGGTGACCTGGACCGACGTGCTCGAAGGGCTGGTGATGTTGGTCGGCGTGGTGGTGATGGCTATCCTGGCCCTGCGGGCGGTCGAGCCAATCACGTCCGGGGGCAAGGAGCTGACCGGGCTGGCGGCGGCCACGGAACGACTGCGGCAGCAGGATCCCCAACTGGTGTACGGGCCAGGGCCGGAGGGCGTCAGTCCCCCCATTGGGCACGGCTATCTGCCGCTGGGAATGGCCTTCTCGTTCTTCCTGATGTGGTCGTTCGGCGGCGCAGGGCAGCCGAGCGGCATGGTTCGCCTGATGTCGTTCAAGGACACGCCGAGCTTCCGCCGGGCGCTGGTGTTGATCGGCGTGTACTACTTCCTGGCCTACGTCAGCCTGCTGATCATCTTCATCTGCGCTCGTGCGATCTTCCCGACAGAGTACCTGCGTGAGATCGGCAGTGAGGGCAACCCGGACAGCATCATGCCGGCGATGGCGCGGCACCTCGCTCATCCGTTGGTGGCCGGGTTGCTGCTGGCCGCCCCGTATGCGGCGATCATGTCCACCGTCGCCGCCTTCCTCCTGATGATCAGTTCGAGCCTGGTCCGCGACCTGTACCAGCGAACCATCAACCCGAACGCCTCGCCGAAGACGCTCAAGCGCGTCAGCTACCTGACGACGGCACTGGTCGGAGTGGTGGTGATGCTCGGGGCGATCAATCCGCCTGGGTTCCTGCAATACGTCATTGTGTTCACCGGCAGCGGGCAGACCTGCGCGTTCCTTTTCCCGATGGTGTGTACGCTGTACTGGCGCCGGGCGACACGGCAGGGGATTTGGGCCGGAATGCTCGGCGGCGGCCTGACGGTGATGCTGCTGTACGTCCTTGGCTGGATCGACACCGCCTACCAGAAGGCAGGCGCAACGGGGCCGGCGTGGTTGAGCTGGTTCCCCGGCTGGGGGGAGAAGCGCGAAGAGGCGTTCGCCCCGCTGTACGCCGGCGGCTGCGACCCGCTGATCTGGGGCCTGCTTGCCTCGCTGATCCTGACCGTCGTCGTGAGTCTGCGGACGAAACCGGATCCCGAGTCGGTAAGGAAGTATTTTCCCTAATGTCGGAGCAAGGCAGCTGTTGTTCGTAGTTCCGCCTTCAGGCGGGTTGACGGCATGCCGCCTGAAGGCGGAACTACGAACAAGACCTCCCTCGCTTCTGCGCTAGTACCGGAACTCCAGGCCGAAGTTCAGCCCCTGCGCCCAGAAGTCCGCATCGTGGAATGCGAACGCCGGTTGGGCTGGCCCGGCCGCCGAGGCCGCCGGTTGGTTGAGCGGCAGCAGACTCGGATTCACCACACGGTTGATCTGGTCGCCAGGACGGGCCCCGCTGCTGTAGTAGAGGAAGGTGTAGCCCATCGTGGCGCGGCAAAAGCGTGTGACCCAGTAGCCGAGGCTCACCGTGGCCTCGGGCACCACGGCGAACTTGTCGCGCTCAAACCGCCCGATGTTGGGCGACAGCGCCAGCAGACCCCCCGGCTGCAGTCCGCCCACGAGGACCGACCCCGCCGCCGGGATAATCAACGTGCTGCCGTTGATGGTGACGACCTGGTGGCTGTCTCCCAGGGCAACCTTCGCTGCGGCGCTCAGCGACCAGTTGCCCCAGCGCAACTCGCCCCGCGCCCCAAACTGCCAACCGTAGAAGCGATTGTTGGTATCGAACTGGTCGAGCACGCGGAACGCGGAGCCGCCGGTGAGCGGAACGCCCGGCAGCACCGTCAGATCCTCGCCGATGCCAAGCCCTTCGTTCAACTCCAGGTAGCGGAAGCCGAACATGGCGTCCACTTGCCAGGTGGGGGTGCGCCACAGGTTGCAGACCCCAAGGCCCTCCCAGCCTTGCAAGCGCGTGGAAACGGTCACCA
>DASPXY010001465.1:0-3629 GCA_035637055.1 Gemmataceae bacterium
TCTATTTTGCCCACCTCTCTTACGCCCGGGACGAGCCGGGCATCTTGACGGACTGGCCAGTCGTTCGCACGCCGCAAGGCCCAGGGATCCACAACCAGGTCGGCCTGCTGAAGGGCCTCGTGAAAAACGGCTTCCTGACCATCGAGACGATTCACGAGGGCCCTTATCCGGATTCGCGCTATCGCCTGACGGAAAAGGCTCTCGCGGAGCCGTTCCTGCCAGAGGACGCCCGAACTGCCGTCAAGGCCGCGGCCGATTTCGTCCTCCCGCGCAGCGCTGCCGACCTCTGGCAACTCACGCAGGAGCGCTCGCGCTCCTGGAGGGCTGGGAAAGACGGCGACATTCTCGACATCTACATCGACCTGATCCCGGATGACGAGTTCGACGAGGCCCAGGAGAAGTTGGAGGAGCTGGACCGCGAAATCGCGGCCGCTCTGATCAAAGGGTGACGGCAAGGTTCTCGAAAAGGAGCCCGACAGGGCTGTGACGACGGTTCCCAGCGCGAGGGAACAGCCTTTCCGAATCGCGGCTTAATGTCCAAGCGGATCGAGGTCGCCGAGTAGCGCACTGTACGCCGACGCCGCGATAAGCGTCGGCCCCTCGCCCAGCAGTGCCAGGCGGATTTGCAACACGCGCTCACGCATCCAACTCCACTCGCGGATACGCTCGGTCAGGGAGCGGCTATCGAACGACGGATCCGTGACCCGGTACTCGCCCCGTGCGAACGACAGCGGCCTGCTGAACGGGTCGGCGAAGAGATAGGAACGATCGAGCAAATCATCGCCGTATTCGACCATCACCCGCCGGATGTAGTTCGGGCCCATCAGGAAGACATGCGTGGCGCTCAGGCACAGCTCGCGCGTCAGCTGCGTGGCTCGGTGGTTGGCCGCGTCAATGCCCCAGCGGCTCAGCATCGGCTCGACCTTGTCGCTGATGACCGTACCGGCCTCCAGTCCCGCAGAGAGTGCGGGGGCGCCGGTCAGATGCCGATACAGGTAGTAGGCCAGCACCGAGCGGGCACAGTTGGCGTGGCAGACAAACAGCGGCAGACGTGTTGGAGTTCCAGAAGACCTGGCCGATCCTTCCGTGGTCATGGCGGGACAAAGAAAAACCGGCGCCGGCTGCAAGTTCCAAGAGCAAGTTCGATTAACCCAAAATCGTTTGTATGCTCTTGCGGTCGGGCAGCTGGCCCCGGTACAGTCACTCTAGCACACAAACCGCAGAGGTCCAGGGCCTGAATGGGTCCACGGCCTGGGCGGCGTGGGACTATGCTCTCACGGTCGGGCAGCTAGCCCCGGTAAGGCTTCAATGGGTCCACAGCCTGAACACTGTGGGTAACAACCCTCTCACGGTTTGTCAGAATCTCTGCAGTCGAATCCTACCCAACCTGCACCGTTCTTGGCAAGGTGTGCAGGAAAAACCGGGGCCTGCTGCAAGTTCCAAGAGCTGTTGCTTACCCAAGCCCTTCCGGACAGAGGTAAGAGTCGCCCAAACTGTTTGTAAGCTCTTGCGGTCGGGCAGCAGGCCCCAGTGTTGGCTACTCTATCAAGCCGGCTTCCGTGTCGGCAATGGGTACTCCATGATTTCCATCAGGAGTTCGAGCTTCGACGGCCGCGCCAGCAGCGGCACCAGGTTCGGCAGCGAGTAGTAGTCGCCGGTGAACTGGAACGCATCCGTCGCGATCCCCGCCTCACGGCAGCGCTCCTCCAGGTGCGTCGAGGCCCCCGGCGTCCGCACGAAGCAAACGGCCGGGTCGGCTTTCAGTTCCTCGCGGTACTTCTTGAAGCTGTCCACGAACAGCGGCGCCGTGTTCTCCCCCTCGTCGGTCACGAGGATGAACTGCTCGGCGTACTGGTGCTTGCGGATCATGTACTCCAGCGCGACGCCGCACGACGTGCCGCCGCCCGCGACGATCCCCAGCAGCGCCCGCTCCCAGCCCGCCAGATCGGTGCCGCCCTGCTCGATCGGGTAGGCCATCGTGTCGAAGGCGTAGACGTACAGATCCTTCTCGCACACCGCCGAGATCATGGCGCCGATGCGCTTGCCCAACTCGATCGCCACGTCCATCGAGCCGGACTTGTCGATCAGCAGCGCGGTCGGCCGCGTGATGCGGCCCTTCGCCTTGATCTGCGTGTCGGCGACCTGCTCCAGCTTGCGGCGCACGTCCTCCGACACGTCGGCGACCTTCATCGCCTCCTCGGCCTTGAAAGCGCTGACGCGCGTTCCGCCCTTCGCCTCTTCGAGCTTCTTCTCGATAACGGCCTTGATATCCGGATCGTCGAAGGCGCCGCGCCGCTTCATCGCCGCGAGATTGTTGATCACCTCCTGCGGGCTCATGCGCTCGATCAGCGCTCGCAGGACCGCCGGCGTCATCTGCTGCACGACCGTGACCGCGACGCGATACGGAATGCGGTGTGCGGTGATGGCGCGGGCCTGCTCCTCCGGCGTCGTCGCCTTCGCCAGTTCCTTCAGGGCGAACAGGCGACTATCAGGAGGCGGAGTCTCCTCGAAGAGGATCTTCTGGGCGCGCTCACCGGGAGCGACGTGGAGCAGAGCGTAAAGCCGCTTGAGCGCCTTGCGGGCGGTCAGGGCGCTGCTGTCGAACCAGTCCGGCTCGGCCTCGCGCTCACGCAGGTAGCGCGTCACTTCCGTGCGCAGGCCGCGCGGGACGTTGCGGAACAGACCGAAGTCCTCGACGACCTTCGTCGGCTGGACGGCCTCGTCGGTCTTGGCCTTCTTGCCCTTGGGCGTCTCCGGGCGCACGAGCTTCGTGGTCTTGCGGCCGTGGATGAAATCGAGGACACGTACGACCTGGTAAGGTGGCAATTCGCGCAGCAGGGCCAGGCCGACGTCGCGATGCCCGGGGAAACCGCTCAGCGACAACGAGACGATGAACATCTCCTTGTGGTCGCGGACGTCGCCGTGGTCGTTGTACCAGGCCGCGAGGCGCACGTAGAACCGCGGATCCTTCGTGGCCATTTCCTGGTGGATCGGCCAGATCTGCGCAAGCTGGCGGTGCGGCGTGGTGAGCAGGGTGTTGAGGATGCCCAGACGCAGATCCTGTTCGGTGGCCATGATGCCCTCCGTTCGCTGCCCGGCGAGCCGGGGGCGTAAGCCCCCGGAGGTGGAGCAGGCTACCTCCGGGGGCTTACGCCCCCGGCTCGCCGAATTGTTGATCGTTACACGAGCAGCCCGCGCGCCCCCAGGCGGCTGACCGCGCGGGACACCGCCGGCCGGCTGCTCTCCAGCCGCGCCGCCAGGTCGGCCAGCGGCAACGCTGGGTGCGCCTTACGCTCGACCAGCACGCGGCGGTCGAAGTCGAGATCGCGGAACTCGTCCGCCAGGATCCCCTTGAGGCGCTGCATCGCCGCATCGGTCTGCACAGCGGTGAAGTAGTCGCCGCCGGTCGCCCGGCTCAGCCGGCCGAACGAATCGACAACCGCCGGCGTCAGGCCCAGGGCGTAGAGCGTCACGCGCGCCTCCTCGGTCGCGGCGGTGACGCTGTCGATCGTCTCGCCGCACGGGCAGCCGCGCGCGAAACCGTCGCCGGGGGCGCCGACGCCGTGCGGCGGGCTGTCGCCGACCAGCACCGCCAGGCGGCGGGCATGCGGCCGCCACGTCAGTTCGCG
>DASPXY010001466.1:0-6043 GCA_035637055.1 Gemmataceae bacterium
ACAAGGACCGCTCTCTTTCTTCCCTGACCCCTGACCCCTGGCCCCTGCCCCCTGGGCTGCCCCTCGCCGCCGACGCCGATTTCGTCATCGCTGGGACCGTCGATCCGACGTTGCAACTGCCGGAGGGACCGTTCGGCGACCACCTGGGCTATTACAGTCTGGCGCACCCGTTCCCGGTGCTGAACGTCGAGAAGGTCTATCATCGCGCTGACGCGATCTGGCCGTTCACCGTCGTCGGCAGGCCGCCGCAGGAAGACACCTCGTTCGGCCAGATCATCCACGAGTTGACCGGGCCGATTATCCCGACCGTCGTTCATGGCGTTCACGCGGTCCACGCCGTTGATGCCGCGGGCATCCATCCGCTGCTGCTGGCGATCGGCAGCGAGCGCTACGTTCCCTTCGCCGAACGGCGCAGGCCGCAGGAATTGCTCACCTGTGCCAGTGCCCTGCTCGGCCAGGGGCAGCTATCGCTGGCAAAATATCTCTTGATTGTCGCCCGTGAAGACGACCCGCACCTCAACATTCACGACATCCCCGTGTTCCTGCGCCATCTGCTGGAACGCGTCGATTGGCGCACGGACCTGCACTTCCACACGTCCACGACGATCGACACGCTCGACTACTCCGGCAGCGGGTTGAACGAGGGCTCGAAGCTGGTGATCGCTGCCGCGGGACCGCCGCGCCGCGAACTGCCGCGCGAACTGCCGGCGGGGTTCACACTGCCCGACGGGTTCGGTGAGCCGTACGTCTGTTTGCCGGGCGTGCTGGCGGTGCAGGCGCCGCGCTTCACGAAGGCCGACGCGGGCAATCGACTCTCAGGCGCTCCGGAACGCGAGCGGGCCGTCAAGCGATTCTGTCAGGCGATCAAGCCCGAGGAGCCACTCAACTCCTTTCCGCTGGTGGTGCTGGTGGACAATAGCGAGTTCACGGCGCGGACGCTGAGCAACTTCCTCTGGGTGACTTTCACTCGCTCGAACCCGGCGGCGGACGTTCACGGGATTGGGGCTTTTACCTGGCAAAAGCACTGGGGCTGCGAGGGGTCGCTCGTCATTGACGCCCGCATCAAGCCGCACCATGCGCCGCCGCTGGAGGAAGATCCGGCGGTTCGCAAGCGCGTCGATGCGCTGGCGGCCCCAGGCGGACCGCTGCACCGCATCATTTGACGCTGGCCGGCGGGCTTGCTCGTAATCTAGCCTCCTGGCTCAGCAATTGCGTGTCAGGCTATGGCTTTTCGCTTCACGCAGAACTGAGGATTCCAATAATGAGTATCCCGACCCCGCCGCCTCCTGAGCACAATGTCACCGGCATCGACCTCGCCGACCGCAGCCACCTGCGCTACACCGGCCCCTTGATCGACATCCATGCGCACGTCATGGTCACGCGCCCCGGCGACCCGAAGACCGGCCCGCCGGCCGGCAAAGGTCCGGGCGCCAGCAGCGAGCAGGCCGAAACCATGCTGACAGTCGCCGAGGAGTTCCACATCGCGCGCACCTACTCGATGTGTCTGCCGGACGACATCCCCGTGCTGCGGCAACGCTTCGGGGACCGGCTCGGCTTCAACGGGTCGATTGCGAAAAAAAAGGCCAATGATCCCGACGACGAGGCGTATCGGCTGCTGGAGCGCTTTCTGGAACTGGGCATCGAGATCGTCAAGTTGTGGTCGGCGCCGCGCGGGCGCGAGCGCGGCCTGACCGTGGATGCCCCGTGGCGCAAGGAGGCGGTCCGGCGGGCACGGGCGGCGGGCGTGCGGATTGTAATGGTTCACGTCGCCGATCCCGACGTCTGGTTCCGCACCGTCTACGCGGACACGGCGAAGTACGGCACCAAGCCGCAGCAGTACGAACCGCTCGAACAGATGCTTCAGGAGTTTCCGGACCTCAGATGGATCGGCGCTCACATGGGCGGTGACATCGAGCACCCCGACCACCTGGAGGAGTTGCTGCAGCGCTATCCGCACCTGTACCTGGACACCAGCGCCACCAAATGGATCGTCCGCGAAACGTCGCCGCGCGCGGCCGCCGTCCGTTCGCTGATCTGCCGTTATCCCGGGCGCTTTCTGTTCGGCTCCGACCTGGTGACGCGGCATGGCCTGCCGCGCGACCATTACGTCAGCCGTTACTGGTGTCAGCGGACGCTGTGGGAGAGCGCCTGGGAAGGCCGCAGCCCCATCGCCGACCCGGACTACACGCCCGGGGAGAACGAGGCGACAACACCGATTCTGCGCGGACTGCATTTGCCGGACGAGGTGCTGCGACAGGTTTACTACGAGAATGCGCGGCGGCTTCTGGAAACTTCGCTTGCTGGCGTCAAAACCCCTCCCCCCAACCCCCTCCCCTAAAAGGAGAGGGGGAGCAAGCCAGACACGTCTCTGCTTCTCCCCCTCTCCTTTATAGGGGAGGGGGTTGGGGGGAGGGGTTTTCCGGCTTTGCGGAGTGGATCGTATGGCAGGGGGTGGGAAATCGCCTTGCGAGGGTGACCCGGGAAGGCTATGATTCATCAATCCCCCCTTCCCGCCATCAGGATGAGCACGCCTCCCACCTGCCGCGGTCGTGAGACGTCGAAGCCGTGATGGGGGCTTCTTGTGGCGGCGCACTCGATCTGGGATCGCCCAGAGGAGAACCTCTCGCATGAAGTTCTACCTGATCGTCGCCAAGGGCAAGAAGCAAGGCCTGCCGATCCCCATCTCCATCGATCTGTTTCTGATGGGCTCCGACAAGGTGTGCCAACTCCGCTCGAAAAAGAAGGGAATCGGCCCGCAGCAGTGTGCTCTCGTCACGCGTGAACGTAAGGTCTTCGTCCGCGATCTGAACAGCGGCTTTCCCACCTTGCTCAACGGCTCGCTGCTGCCGCCTGGCGACGAGTGGCCCCTGCACGCCGGGGATCGGCTCGAAATCGGCCCCCTGGAGTTCATGATCCAGTTCCGCGAAAAGCCCCTGTCGCAGCGTGACCTTGAGGAATGGGCCCTCAAGTGCCTGGACCACAGCGACGATCGCGAGTTCGAGGATCCCGACGAGGGCCTCAGCATGCCGAGCACGGACCGTGTAACGCCGTCGCAGGCTGCCGCCTCCATCATCGACAAGCTCCAGGCACGCCGCGGTCTGGTCAAGGGGCGCTTCCGCATTGGCAAGGAGTCCGGCATCACCATCGTCCGTTTCAACGATGTCTATCTCGTCGAGGAGGCGGAAATCGCCCTGGTCAAGAAGGAACTGTACGACAATCTCAGCCACCCCAACCTGCGCGTGCTGCTGGACTGCAAGAACGTCCGCCGCATGTCCACCACCGCGGTCGCCATGATCGACGAGGTCCACACCTGGCTGCGGCCGTGGGGCAGCCACCTGGCCCTGTGCCGCATCCGGCCGGAGTTGCAGGACATCCTGACCCAGCTGAATCTGCACAATCCCATCCCGCACTTCCCCGATAAACAGGTCGCCCTGAACTCCAAGTGGTGAAACCGCCGCGCCGCCCCGCGCCTCTACGTTGAGGTGGGGAAGCCCACGGGCTGCGGCCCGTGGGCTTGGAGCAATCCCATCCCTCGCTCCTCTGCCCTTGGGGGCGAGGGGAGAAAGACACGCGCGCATCTTGACAGTCCGCGCGCCTCGGTGCTAGTTTCACAAGAGGCCGTTCCCACTGGTGCCGTGCGCTTCCTCGACTTTGTTCCCGGAGTGGTATCGATGCTGCGTTTGCTATCCCGATGTGCTGCGGTGTGGTGGTCGGCGGCCCTGGCTGCTGTGATGCTGGCGCCGGCGGCAGGTCTGGCCGACCCGACACAACTTCCCGGCGGTGCCAACGGCGTTGCGGACCTGAAGCGGGCCGTGTCCGAGACCGAAACCAAGGAGAAGTTCACCAAGTTGCTCAGGGGAGAAACCAAACCCGGCCCCGACGACCAGAAGGTGCTCGACACGTTCGCCCAGTGGTACATCTATCGCATGACCTGGGTGGAGGAGATTCAGGGGAAGCGCGGCGCTTCGCAGACCGTCATCAAGGAGCTGGAGAGCAGGGTCAAGGAGATCCTGGCGCCGGAGGAAGTCGCCAAGAGGCAGGAGTTCCTCAAGCAGTTCACCGGCCGGATGATCGCCAGCTTTCGTGACGTCTTGAGCCTGGACCCCCGCGAAAACCGTGTGGCCCTCGTCAACACCGCGCAGCTCCTGCCCATCTACGCCAAGACGAAAGAGATCGCCTTTGGAGAATACTTGACGCAACTCCTCCAGGATGAGAAGCAACATCTCATCGTCAAACTCTACGCCGTCAAGGCGTTGCGCGAGTATTTACCCGGCCGGCCCCTGCTCGAGACCGAGGATCCGACGGACAAAACGATCCTCGACAGGATCGCTCGCCAGACGCGCTGGCTGCAGACGCTACTCACCTTCATCGACCGTGACTGGGAGAAGATACCCGACGTAACCCCGGAGGCGGGCCGCTTTATCCGCCGCGAAGCCATCGGGACACTGGCTCACGTCGAGGCGCCGGCGATGCAGGTCGTCAAGGGAGGCAAGGTCGAGGCACCGGCCGCGTATCTGCTGCTGCGGGTGCTCGCGCCGGGCAAGAACGCTCTGAGTTCACCGCCGCCTTCCCTGTCGGAAAGGGGCGAGGCCGCCCTCGGCGTCTGTCGCCTCAAGCCGGGGCTGATCAAGGAGTATCAGCCCGAGGTGGGCTACTACTTCGTCGGTCAGTATCTCCTTGACTTCATGAAGGAGTACGTGAAGGACACTCCGAACCTGAAGACCGCGGGCAAGGTTCCCCTGCTGCCGTGGAAGGCGGAAGCAGCGCGGTTTGACCAGGCCCTCAACCAGGCCCTCAAGGAATGGGACGACCTGGTGGGGAAAGACAAGGCTGCGGAAAACCCTGTCGCGAAGAAGTTCAAGGCGATGGCCGAAGAGGCGAAGCGGCAACTCGCCCAGATGAAGATGCTCAACCGCAGCATCGACACGCGGGTGTTACAAACCGCCGTGAACGCTCTGCGGCCGGCCAACGGTCTCCTGTTCCGTGGCGTGCCGGAGCTGACTATCGATCTGACCGCCGGCGCGGATTAAGTAAACTGGCGACCGGAGAAGGCAGAAGGCGCCGTTGCGGCACGGTCTCCGGACCGTCCCCAACGGCGCCTTCTGCCTTTTCCTTTCCGTCTTCTCTCAACTCCCTTCTCGCACAACCGCGCAGTTCCTGTTGACCAGAACGAGGTAATCCGGTAATAGGCCCCGCGAACTCCACCGGGTCCGTCAGGCCACGCCGAGCGCCGCACAGCAAGGCGAAACCGAGCAACGGACGCCATGCCCTTTCCGGGAGATTAGCGCATGAGCCACGTGACCATCCGGGGCTGTCGGATCTGCGGCAACAGCGAGTTGCACTCTGTGCTCCACCTGGGCGAGCAGGCCCTGACCGGCGTGTTCCCCAGGTCGCCGGCGCACCCCGTCGAGGCAGGCCCGGTCGAGCTGGTCAAATGCACCGAGAACGAGGGCGGTTGTGGTCTGGTACAACTGCGGCAGTCGTACGCGCCCGAGGCGATGTACGGCCACAACTACGGCTATCGCTCCGGCCTGAATCAGTCGATGGTGCAGCACCTGCGCGGCCGCGTCAAGGCCGCCCTCGCTATCGCGCAGCCGCAACCCGGCGACCTGATCATCGATATCGGCAGCAACGACTCGACGACGCTGCAGTCTTATCCGAAGGCGTTCGAGATGGTCGGCATCGACCCGACCGGCATCAAGTACGCGCGCTACTATCCCGACCATATCAAGCTCATCCCCGACTTCTTCACCGCCGACGCCTTCCACGACCTGTATCCGGGGCGCCGCGCGAAGATCATCACCTCCTTCGCCATGTTTTACGATCTCGAATCGCCGCAAACTTTCATGGCGGACATCGCCGAGTGCCTGACCGACGACGGCATCTGGGTCTTCGAGCAGAGCTACCTGCCGGGGATGCTGGCGGCGCTCGCCTACGACACCATCTGCCACGAGCACCTCAACTATTACGCCCTGCGGCAGATCAAGTGGCTGACGGAGCGCACCGGCTTCAAGATCCTCGACGTCGAACGCAACGACGTCAA
>DASPXY010001467.1:0-5220 GCA_035637055.1 Gemmataceae bacterium
CCTCGCTGACGCTTCGGGTTGGTGTTGACCACCAACGACCAAGGCGATTCCAGATAAGGCGGGGACGGTGGCTCGCCGTACTCCAAGCCGTGCGCTAACTCAGCAGGAGTTTGAGCCCGGTCACGAGCACAAGCAACAGAATCAGGCGCCCGAACCAGGCGCCGGACACACGCCGGTTGAGGTAGACGCCCAGCGCCGTGCCGAGGACCGCCATCGGCAAGAACGGCGACACGCGCCAGAACAAGGCAGCGTCGAGCACTCCCAGATCGACATAGACAGGGATCTTCGCAAGATTGATGAGAAAATAGACCGCTGTTGTCGTCGCAACGAAGCGCTCATTGTCCAGGCGCTGCGCCAGCAGATACATCGTCGTCAAGACCCCGCCGACGTGGGAGAGTGTCGAGACGAACCCGGTGCCAAAACCGACCAGGATGCCGAACCAGAAACTCGGCGCCAGCAGCGTCTCGGTGCGGACAAGCCACTCGCGATAGATCTGTACCAGCCCGAAGCCAATCGCGATGCCGCCGATCAGCCTGCCGAGCAAGACATCGGAGACGGCGTCGAGAGCGAAGGAGCCGGCGACGATCCCGGCCACGGCGCCCGGAGTCAGTGCGAGGACATTGCGGTTGTCCCATTTCCCCCAATAGGGATAGAGTGCGGCGACATCGCAAACGAACAGCAGCGGCAGCATCAGGCCGACAGATTCCTTGGCCGGGTAGAGCAGCGCGAGCAGCGGTCCGACGACGAGGCCGGAACCGCCGCCGAAGCCGGCCTTCGAGACGCCGATCAACAGGGCCGAGAAGACCAGGGCAAGCGTAGCGATGCGTGTACCTCGTAGGGTGCGGGGTCACAGGCCGAGGAGGCGGGCCAGTTCGACGCAGTAGGGGATGGCGGCGGGCAGGCCCTTGACCAGACCGGCCAGGCGCGCCACGTCGCGGACGACGTTCTGTGCGTTGCCGCTCGGATCGTCGCCAGTGGATTCCTGGCGGAGCGCGTGCAAGGCGAAGTAGTGGGCAGACAGGGCGAGGCGGCGCGGGTCGAACTCCGGGCGCGGATCCTCGACACGCTCAATCTCACGGTTGAGACCGGCGCTGAGCTGCTCAATGAGCACCGTCGCGGGTTGCTGGCCCCGGTGGGATCGCTCAAGCACCTGCTCAAGCAGGTCAACGACTTCCAGCGCCAGTGGATGGGAGAGTTCGCCCAGGAGCGGCACGCGCTGCAGACTCCAGAGGACGGCGTCGAGTTGGTCTATCCCGCTCACCTTGGGAGCGCGCGAACGCGGCGAGATCTCGGTGAAGAGGGAGATGGTCAGCGTGCGGCAGTCGTCCACGGTGCGGATCGTTTTGGAAGCGCCTCCGATGGCGGCGCAGAGCATGGGCGGGTAGCCGAGGGCGGCAGCGGGGTCGTCGCGCTGCGTCAGGCCGGCGTTGCGCAGGGCGTCGCGCGCCAGCAGCAGCGGCCCGGGCTTGAGATAGTCGCCGATCTTGTCGGCGACCATGAGGGCATCGAGGATGGCCTCCTGATACGCGTTCATGGCTTCAGCCCCACCTGCTGGGCCAGAGCCAGGCAGAAGTCGACGGCGCCGGCTACGCCGTGGACGACGGCCGCTACCTGGGCGGCGTCCCGCACGGCCCAGCTGCTGTATTTCCCAGGCCACCGCTTGTTGGCGGCCCAGCCTGCGGCCGACACCGCGTAGTTGAAGGCACAGATCGCATAGTGTTCCGGCGAGAGGACGCACGACACTTCGCCCCAGACACATTGCTTCGCCCTCAGGCAGATCGGCGGCCCGTCCGGATTCTTCGGCACCTTGCTACCCGTGAGGTAAGCGCTGATGATTGCCCCGAGACGCACGGCAAAGGGACAATCTTCCTGGCACACGAGTGGATGCGCCTTTTGGGCGCACCAGAGAGCGGCTCGGACGTGCTGCTGGCCGGTCAACTGATCGGCCTTGGGGCGGGGCGCGACCTCGGAAAAGAAGGTAATAGCCAGTTTGCGGCGGTCATCCACGGTTTCGAGCGCACCGTTGGCGCCGCGCAGGGCCTCGCAGAGAAAAAGTGGATAGCCGAGGGTTCGCGTCACGTCTCGCCGTCCACGCAGGCTTCGGGATTGGAGCGCCTGAATGGCCAGCCCGAGCGGCCCGGTCGCCCATTGCACGCCGATCTTCTTGACGACCATCAGGCGATCGAGAATGACTTCCTGAGCTTCGTTCATCCCTCCCGGTCCTCCCGGCCATTGCGTACTCCGCCGGGAACGCCACGGCATGGTCGGCATTGCGCGGAGTGTTTCGCTGGAGGTGTATTGTACCTGATACCAGGGGGAAGTGGGCAGGAATGCCGCTGTCAACTCGCGAACTCGACGCCCGGCTCGCCTTCACGGACTTCACCGATCGTGTAAGTCTTCACGCGATCCTCTTCCAGTCGGTTCTTGATGCTGTCGGCGTAGTAGGGGCTGACGATCATCACGAAGCCGATGCCCATGTTGAAGACCCTCTCCATCTCCGCCGGCTCGATGCCCCCGAGCCGCTGCAGCCATGAAAAGACCGGCGGCACGTCCCAGCTGCCCCGGCGCAGCACGACGCGCCGGCCCGGCGGCAGCACGCGCGGCACGTTCCCCGGCAGTCCCTCGCCGGTGATGTGTGCCAGGCCGCGGACTACCCTTTTCTTGACGGGGTAGTGCTGCAGGATGTTCTTGATCGGCCGCACATAGATGCGCGTCGGCTCCAGCAGTTCCTCGCCAACGGTGCGCTTGAGTTCGGGGACGAAGTCGGTCACCTTGAGGCCGGCGTGCTCGAAGACGACCTTGCGCACCAGGCTGTAGCCGTTGGAGTGCAGGCCGGTGCTCGCCAGGCCGAGGATCACGTCGCCCGGCTCGATCCAGCGGCCGTTGATGATGTGGTCGCGCTCGACGACGCCGACACAGAAGCCAGCCATGTCGTAGTCGCCGGGGGCGTAGAAGTCGGGCAGGATCGCCGTCTCGCCGCCGACCAGCGCACAGTCGGCCTCCATGCAGCCGTCGCTGATGCCCTTGATTAGCTCGCGCGTCAGCGCGGGATCGTCCTTCGGCATGGCGAGGTAGTCGAGGAACAGCAGCGGCTCGCCGCCGGTGCAGAGGGCGTCGTTGACCGACATGGCGACGAGATCGATGCCGACCGTGTCGTGCTTGTTCATCAGACCGGCGATCTTGAGTTTGCTGCCGACGCCGTCGGTGCAGGCGATGAGGACGGGATGGCGGTAATTCCGGGCGAAGAGGCGGGAGTTGTAGTCGAGGCTGAACAGGCTGGCGAAGCCGCCGAAGCCGTCGAGGACGCGCGGCGTGTGTGTGCGCTTGAGGAAGGGCACCATGCCGGCCAGGCTTTTCTCGTAGAGGTCGAGGTCGAGGCCGGCGTCGCGGTAGGTCAGTTTCGATTTGGGTTCGTCGCTCATCCCTGGCGCACCTCAAGCGCGCGACCGAGCCCGAAGCGCCAGCGAGGGAAAGTGTCCCTCGCTGGCGCTTCGGGCTCAGATGTCCCAGTACGTTGCCACGCTATCATTCTGGGCGGCGCGAGCGAAACGACAAGCGAACCGCGGACAGGTCGTGGATAGTGGATGGTGGGTGGTGGATGGTGCAGAAGGACCATTCCTCTTCACCATCCACCACTCACCATCCACCATCCACCGTTTAGGCTGCTTCGCTTGCGGTGCGTGCGCGCGTCGAGTTGATGCCGCGGGGGCACTGACGCAGGAAGGTGATGAGTTCCGTGACGGCAGGAACCGCCCCGAACTCCTGCTCCAGGCGTTGCAGCGCTGCCGCCAGCGTCAGCCCTTCGCGGAACAGGATGCGGAACGCCTGGCGGACGGCGTTGATCTGCCCGTTGTCCATGCCGGAGCGGCGCAGGCCGATCAGGTTGATGCCGACAACGGTGTTGACGTCCTGCTGGACGATGAATGGCGGGATGTCCTTGCTGGTCGCCGAACAACCGCTGAGCAGCGCCAGCCGCCCGATGCGCACGAACTGATGCACGGCGCTGTTGCCCGAGAGGTAGACGTTGTCTTCCAGGATGCAGTGGCCGCCGACGAGGGCGCCGTTCGCCAGAATGCAGCGGTTGCCGATGACGCAGTCGTGAGCGACGTGGCTGCCCGCCATGAAGAAGTTGTGGCTGCCGATGCGTGTCACCCAGGAATGGGTCGTGCCGCGGTGGACCGTGACGTGCTCGCGGAAAATGTTGTGTTCGCCGATCTCCAGGCCGGTCGGCTCGCCATTGTAGCGGAGGTGCTGCGGTCGTTCGCCGAGGATGGCGCCGGTGTAGACGAGGTTGCCGCGACCCATCGTCAACGCGCCGCACAGATGGACGCCGGGACGCAGCACGCAGTCGGGACCGATGCGGACGCGGCCCTCAATGACGACATACGGACCTACCTCGACATTCTCGGCGATCTCCGCTTCCGGTGCGATGATCGCCGTGGGGTGGATGCGAGCAGACGGCGGATGGGACATAAGCGCACCCGTTGCCAGAAAGATGATGAGCGACCGCGGTTGGCACCTCAGGCTGCGACTCGGACCCAGGCACTTTCCCACCCGGGCGGGTCATGTATACACTCAGGGGGAGGCGAGATGCCAGAGCAGTTTCCCGCCTTGGTGTTCATCCAGCCAAAGAAAGTAACCCCATGCGCCTCCCTTTCCTGTCCTGCCTGGCTTCCCTTGTCATCGCTGTCCCGCTCGTCGCCCAAGGCCTGAGCGAGAACCCCTCCCCCCAACCCCCTCCCCTAAAAGGAGAGGGGGAGCAAGACCAATACTCCTCTTCTGCTCCCCCTCTCCGTTGCGGGGAGGGGGTTGGGGGGAGGGATTTTCGCTCAGTCGCCCAGGACGCGCCGGCCCGCTGGCCTCAGTTCCGCGGACCGCAGGGCCGTCCCATCGCCGAAGGGGCGAAACCTCTACCCGTTCATTTCGGGCCGGGCAAGCACGTCCTGTGGAAGACGCCGCTGCCGCTCGGTTATTCCTCCCCGTGCATCTGGGACGATCACATCTTCCTGACCGGCTTCGATGCGAAGGCCCAGAAACTCGAAACGCTCTGCCTCGACCGGCGCAGCGGCGCGATTCGCTGGCGGCGCACGGCGCCGGCCGAGAAAATCGAGCGCGTCTACAAGGTGAATAGCCCCGCTTCCGCCACGCCTGCCACCGATGGCCGCCGTGTCTATGTCTCCTTCGGCTCCTACGGCCTGCTGTGCTACGACTTCGAGGGCA
>DASPXY010001468.1:0-5974 GCA_035637055.1 Gemmataceae bacterium
CTGTCTTGCCCCCCCTCTCCGCTGCGGGGAGGGGCCGGGGGAGGGGTTTTTCCACGGGCTGCTAGGGCACCCCTCTCCAGGCAATTTCGATACCGACCGCTCGCTTTTCGTGCGAGCCAGCCCTTCCTCGACGTTGCGCCACGTCGTCGCCTGGCGGCGCGAGCAAGAAGTTGTCGTCGTGAATGCCTGGCATACGGCTCGTGGTGTGCGGAATCGGGCCTACGCTGTGCGGGGGCGGGACAGGAATGTGACCACGAGGCAGGAAAACGAAGCACCCGGCCAGGCTTCTCGTTCACATTTCCCCCAGGAAATAGTGAGCGAAACCCCTGGCCGGGTGTGTGGAGAAAGCCCTGGAGCGCGGGCGTCCCGCCCGCTTCGGAGGGACCAAGATGCGGGCGGGACGCCCGCGCTCCAGGGCTTTGGACAGACCGGATCAGCCTGCCTTCTTGTTGCCGCCGTTCTGCGATGCGGTGCGGATCTGGCCACGCAGGTACTGCAGCGCCATATCCAGCTGCCGGTCAACGAACGTGTGCCCGTTCTTGCCGTTCTCCGCGCGCCGGTCCGGGCGTTGTATTATTTCCCGGTCGCGCTGATGGTCCATCAAGTCGTTCAACTCCTTGATCGGCAGTTCCAGGTTGAAACCTCGGTCCGGCGAGACGCCCCACACATCTTCAGGCCGGCCCTGCGTGCTGGCCTTGTTCAAGTTCTGACCGTTGGGCCGCCAGAACGTCGCCGTCGTCAGCTTCAGCTGACCGCCGGTCTCGAACGGCAGAATCGTCTGCACGCTGCCCTTGCCGTAACTACGCGAGCCCATGATGATCGCCCGGCCGTGGTCCTGCAAGCAGGCCGCCACGATCTCGCTGCCGCTGGCGCTGTAACCATTCACCAGGCACACCATCGGGAAGGTCAGGTAACTGCCGTCGCTCTTGCCGATGTACGACGTCTCGGCACCGCTGCGCGGTTTGATCGTCACGATCATGCCGTCGTCGATGAACATGTCGGAGATCTTGACCGCGCTGTCGAGCAGGCCACCCGGGTTAAACCGCAGGTCGAGGATGAAGCCCTTGATGCCCGCCTTCGACAGCTGCCGCATCACCCGATCCAGGTCGCGCTGCGTGTTCCGCGAGAACTGTGTCAGGCGGACGTAGCAGATCTTGTTCTCCGGATCGACGACGTAGTTCCAGCTATCGTCGTCATTGCGTTTGTTGCCGAGCACCGTCTCGACCTCGACCTTGCCGCGGAGCAGCCGGAACTCCAGGGGCTTGTCGTGCCCCTCGCGCTGGACGACCAACTTGATCGGCGTGCCTTCCTTGCCGAGGATCAGTTTCACTGCGTCCTCGGTACTCATGCCCTTGGTCGAGATCGTTTGCGGTTGGGGCAACGGGTTGCCGTCCTTGTCCACCTCGCGGATGATCTGCGTGATGATGTCGCCCGCGTACATCTTCGCCTGGTACGCCGGGCTGCCCTTGATCGGCGTCACCACCTGGAGCATGTCCTTGGTGCTGCTCTTGCGAATCTGCACGCCGATTCCGGAGAAATGGCCGGTTAAATGGACCTTATCACGCTCAACCGTTTCGACATCGTAGTAATCGGTGTGCTTGTCCAGTTTGCCGAGCATCGGATGCAACGAGAGGGTGATGTCCTTGTTCTCGGCCAGATCCTCGCGCTTGCCGAGGTGCTGACGGGCTTCCTTGAGGATCTTGAGCAAATCGCTCTTCGACAGGCTCTTGGCGTTGTCGAGGCGTTCCTTGATGCTGGGGGGCAGTTTTTCGTCGAGGCGCTTGTACAGCCCCTTGATGGCCCAATCGACGAGTTGGCCCTGGTTGACCGCCTTGACGTATCCCTCGCGGACGACCTCGGTAGCACGGAGGACCATGCGGGCGTACGTGGTCGCGTCGGCTTCGGGCAAGCGCATCCCGGCGAGGATCCGATCGCGCTCGGTGCGGAAGTCGGCCAGGGCGAGTTTGCCGTCGGCCAGCTTCTGGTACGCCTTGCGCAGCCCTTGCTGGGCATCGAGTTTCGGCATGCGCGTCAGGAGATTATGGCCCTCCCCGACGACGTCCTTGGTGAGATTGTTGGCGGCGGCGAGTTTGTCGAAGGCGGCGACGCGCCGGGTGACGGTGGCGGTGACGGCCGGGTTGAGGTCGAGAACGAAGTCGCTGCTCTGCCCTTCGAGGACGATGGGGAACTGGGCCTTCTGCTCGTCGGTCTTGCCGTGCTGGCGAGCGAGCGCGGGCAGTTGCTTGCGGAGGTACGTCGCCAGTTCGCTCACCGTGATGACGCCGTCCGGCTCGTAGCCTTCGCTGTCGGCGGCACCCTTCAGGCCGTCGATCACGACCTTCGTGAAAACGCCGTGGTCCTTGAGGTCGAGCGTCGGCTTCAGGCCGCTGTTGGCCAGGAAAACCACCCGGCCGACGGGGGCCTTGTCGTCATCCTTGCCCTGGAACTCCTTGTAGAGCTTGTTGAGGTCGGGATCCGGCGCCTTGTCCTTCGGGAGCTTGACGCCCACGAAGTTGACGTCGAGGAAGGCGGCCAGGCGCTGGCTCTTGAGTTTGTCGAGGGCGTTCTCAAGGTCGCCGCTGGCAACGGCGTCCTTGGCGCGATTCTGGAACGTCGAATCCGTGGCGAAGTAGCAGGCCCGGTCGCCAACGGCGGCGCCTTGCGTGAGCAGGGCCACGATCACCAGGTCGTCGCGGCCGGCATTCTGGGCGACCCAGTTGAACGCTTCGAGAATGTTCGCGCGCGTGGCCAGCTTACTGTTGCGCTTGGCATCCTCACTGCCGAGGAGCAGGCGGACATGCTTGGCATCAACGCCGAGGTAGTCCTTGTTGCTGAACAGGTCGTAGAGGGCGCGGGCGTCGGCCTCGGCGTGCTTGCGGGGAAGAATCTTGTCGTCGGCATATTTGTCAATCCCCACGATGATGACGTAGGGTGTCGATTTGTTCTCATCGGCGGCGCGAACTGGCTGGGCACGCAGACCCATCAGGAAGAAGAGCGCCAGCAGTCCCAGGAACTTCGATTTGAGCATGAAAACGATCCTTTCGGCCCGGCGTGGGTCGGGCCTTCTCGAGAAGAATCTGCCCCAGGCGGCTCGGGGCTACACAGCCTAGATGCGGGCGAGCGTTGTTGGGGAGGAAAGCGGGGCGGCCCAGCGAGGGCCTCTATCTAATCATTCTGACCGGGATTGAGATCCAGTCAACCCATTTTCTCGCCGCCAGCCGCGGTTGGCCTTGACACGCCACTCGACGGCGCCACGACCGGGCGCGGTTTACCCCATCGCCGGAGCTTGTGTTGCCGGCCTCAAGGCCGCAGGCGGACGCCCTTCGCGGACCTGGAAAGCCGGGCAATTCGGGAAAGTCTCCGAAGGGAGGACGAACGGCGGTAGAGGGCGCAACGGTTGAGAAGACGGCGGGGATAAACCCCGCCGCTCGTTGATGCCATGACGAGCCGCCGGGTTTATCCCGGCGGGGATGCCCGTTCCTTCCCAGGAGGTGGTTCGCGTGGCACAAGGGCACGTATCGTCCGGATCAACGCGCTGGTTCCTCCCGCGATGGCTCCGACGACTGCGCCAAAACCTCCACCGAGCAAGCCGTACGTGAAGAGCAGCGTCGAGAGTGGTGCGGCGGCATAAAGACGCCAGGGGAAAGAGGAGGTGCGCAGCGCGTCGTCAAGGGTGTAAAACGAGATTTGGTTCGGCGTGGACTCGGGAGGCTGCTCGCCAAGATGGATCAGAACGGCCACCCCGGCGCCGAGCAGGGCACCGACGAGAAGCCCACACGCCGCCCCAAGGATTGTCCGCAACATGAGGCGCACCTTTCAGCGCGAGGGAGGAGGGGGAGGTTCACGGGGGATCAGCGCGTTCAGGGCGCGGAGGATTGCGCTGGTCGTTCCCGCGAGCGCCCCGATGATCGATCCCAACGCTCCGCCGAGGGCGCCATTCGTGAACAGGTGCGTGGAGAGAGGCGTCACGTAGGGCCATTGCGACCACGGCGAGGGATTCCACCCCATCCCTCCAAGTGGAACAACAGGCGGCGCGTCGTCGGGCGGCCGTTCGCCGAGGTGGATCAGGACGCCAACGCCGACACCAAGCAGTGCCCCGACCAGAAACCCACACGCGGCCCCGAGGATAGTCCGCAACATCGCGCGTTCTCCGCAGCGAGACAATGGTGTTCCCGGATGACGTCATCCGTTGACCCGATCTCTTCTATCTGAAAATTGCTGGGCCTCCGCCGCACCGTTTCCTCCATCCTCAGATCCGCTAGAATCGGCAGAGAACCCACCCGCAACGTCCACCCTGAGAGGATCCCCCCATGTCGCTCTGGCCGCGTCAACGACCGCCTGGATTCCGCTTGCTTTTCGCCCTTGTGCTCTCGCTATTCTTGCCCCTTGTGGCGCTCTCACTCGGCTCCGCGGGCGGACAGAAGGCAGCGCAGGAGCGGCTGCGACCGGAGGGGATCGACGGCAGCCTCGTGATCTGCGGCGGCGGCAAACTGCCCGACTCCGTCCTCACGCGGTTCGTGCAACTCGCCGGCGGCGAGCAGGCGCATCTCGTCATTGTACCGACCGCCAGCGACCGCGCCGACAAGGAAGCCGAGGAGAAGTTGCTCGCACCGTGGAAGGCCCGCAAGGTCGCGTCGGTCACGCTGCTGCATACTCGGTCAAAACAGACCGCCAATGATCCCAAATTCTGCTCCCCGCTCCAGAAAGCCACTGGTGTCTGGTTCGGCGGCGGCAGCCAGGGCCGCATCGCCGATGCCTACGTCGGCACCGCGGTCGAGAAGGAGCTTTACGCACTCCTCAAACGCGGTGGTGTCATCGGTGGCTCGTCGGCCGGGGCGGCGGTGATGTCGCGGCTGATGATCGCCTCGGGCAACCCGGACGCGAAGACGGCGCAGGGTTTCGATCTGCTCCCCGCTGCCGTCGTCGATCAGCATTTTCTCAAGCGCAACCGCCAGCCGCGTCTGCTCGCCGTCCTGGAGAAGAACCCTGGCCTGGTCGGCTTCGGCATCGACGAGGGGACGGCGCTGATCTTGCGCGGGCGGCAACTGCAGGTGCTCGGCGACTCGACGGTGACGGTCTGCCTGGCAAAATCGGCGACGCGGGCGACGCGTACCTTCGAGTTGAAACCCGGCACTCCCGCCGACCTGACGACCCTGCGCCGCACGGCCATCGCCCGTGCCGAGGCGCCCTTCTCGCCGAAGGTCGCGCCAGTGCCGAACGTGCCGAAGGGCAGTCTGGTCATTGTTGGCGGCGGCGGGATGCCGGCGAATGTGACGCAGAAGTTCATTGAACTGGCTGGCGGCCCCGATGCCCTGATTGTCGTGTTGCCGATCGCCGCGAGCGATGGCCCGCCGAAAGCGACCGAGGGCAACTTTTTCAAGAAGGCCGGCGCCCGTAATGTCCACACCTTGACCGCTCGCACCTTGAAGGAGATAGAAGACCCCAAAACGATCGAACTCGTGAAGAAGGCGAACGCTCTCTGGTTCGGCGGCGGCCGGCAGTGGCGTTTCGTCGATGCGTACGAGGGGACGAAGGCGTATGACCTGTTGCACGACATCTTGCGGCGTGGCGGCGTGATCGGCGGCAGCTCCGCGGGGGCGACGATTCAGGGCGATTATCTGTGCCGCGGCAGCCCGCTGGGCAACCTGGAGATGATGTGCGAGGGCTACGAACGCGGTTTCGCCTTCCTGCCGGGTGTGGCGATTGACCAGCATTTCGCCCAGCGCAAGCGCTTCCGCGACATGACGGCCTTGATAAAAGTCTATCCGCAATTGCTCGGCATCGGCATCGACGAGGCGACGGCGCTGATCGTCAAGGGACACGTCGCGGACGTAATGGGCCGCAGTCAGGTTCACTTCTACGACGCCCGGTCGCGCGCGGAGGGCGCGCCGGAATATGTGTCGGTGGGTGCCGGTGGGCGTTACGATCTGAAAACGCGGCAAGCGCTCGCGCCGGCGAAAGCGAAGTAGAGCAG